>CAYOUH010000103.1:0-3404 GCA_964407085.1 uncultured Candidatus Peribacteria bacterium
ACTCGGCCTTCTGCAGCGGTCCCTTGATCTTCGCGTCCTCAGCTTCGCGCTTGGCTTCCTCGATTTCGAAGAGCTTCGAGGTTAGGATCTGGAGCGCCTTGGCCTTGTTCTGGTGTTGGCTGCGCTCGGTCTGGCAGGCGACGAAGAGTCCCGTGGGAATGTGGGTGATGCGGACCGCCGAGTCGGTTTTGTTCACCTTCTGCCCTCCGGCACCCGAGGAGCGGAACGTGTCGACGCGCAGGTCCTTCTCCTGGACTTCCACCGGGGCATGCTCAAACAGGGGAGAGACTATCACGCTGGCGAAGGATGTCTGACGGGTCTGGCCGGACTTGAAGGGGGAGAGGCGGATGAGGCGATGGACGCCCTTCTCGTATTTGAGCAGGCCGTACGCGTTGTCCCCGTCGACTTCGATGGCTATGGATTTGTAGCCCGGCTCGGTCCGGTTCTCGTCGACGATCGACGCCTTCCAGCCTTTACTCTCGAAGTAGCGCAGGTACATGCGGATAAGCATGGAAACGAAATCCTCCGCGTCGTCCCCGCCGTTGCCGACGTGGATTTCGAAGAGACAGTTCTCCGCGTCATACTTGCCTTGGAGGTAGATGGCTTTCTCGGCTTCGGAGAGTTCCTTCTCGAATCCCAAAGCGTCCTGCTCCAATTCCGTGGCGAAGGACTCCAGGTCGCTCTCGGACATGGTCAGCATTTCGGACAATCCCTGGGATTTCTGTTCGAGCGATTCCCACTGCGAAACGAGCCGCTCGCGTTCGGATAGGCGCTTGAGGTCCTTGGCCTGGTCAGGAGTGAAAGAGCCTGTTTCTGTCCGGGCTTTGATCTGTGCTATTTCTGAGTGGATCGCATCCCAGTCAAAGACAGTCCTTTCCGCGCCGGAACCGGTCGACCAGTTCGGCGATGTGCGATGTGAGTTCGGCGATGTGCATGAGTGGGCGTATTCAGGTGGTGCCGTCGGACGGACTTGAACCGTCACCCCTTGCGGGACCAGCTCCTAAGGCTGGCGTGTCTGCCAATTTCACCACGACGGCTCGTCGGAGCAACACTGCGGTTTCCGCAATCCGCCTTCGGCGGCTTGACTCCAACCTCCGCGTGCTCCTCCTCTTCCTCGCGAAATGGTCCTCGTTTCCCTCGGACGCATTTTGCTCGGTGGAAGTAAAACCGTTCTTAGCGTACATGGATCATGCCTTCCCATCAAGCGCGCCGCTTTCCCGGACGAGTGCCACCAGCCGATCGTGGAGCAGGCCGTTGCTGGCGATCATACCCCGTATCTGGCCATCGTAGCGTTGTTCGTGGCCGAAGAGGTCGGTCACCTTGCCTCCGGCTTCCTCGATGATGACTTTCAGCGCGGCACAATCCCAGGGCTGCTGACCGGGGAAAACCACCCCGTCGAGATCCCCGCGGGCGACCAGGATGCCCATGTAGACGTTCGAGTGCAGGTACATCACGTCGATAGAGTCCCGGATCAGGACGGGGAATACGTTTTCGGTAGCGTATGGATTGCTCACCCAGCTCAGGTTTCCCACCATGGGTCGGATCACGGCCGGACCGTTGACCCTGATAGGCGTACCGTTGAGCGTTGCGCCCTGCCCCGTTTCGCCTATGTAGAGGCCCTTGTCATTGGGATCGTAGGCCACTCCCAGGACCGGCGTGCCTTCTCTTACCAAGGCTAATGAAAAAGCACTCGTCGGGATGTGGCGGGCGAAACTGATCGTGCCATCGATGGGGTCGCAGACCCAGGCGAACTCCTGGTTGACGTAATCGGTTCCTCCTTCTTCCGCGATGATGCCATGACCGGGGAATTCACGATGGATGGTTTCCACTACGAGGTCGTTGATGGTCGTATCCGCAATGGTGAGCGGTGTGTCGTTGTCCTTGGTCGTGACCTCTATGCCGCGCTGGAAATACCGCAGCATGATTTCCCCGGCCTGCTTCGCCAAACCGGTGGCCACTTCGCGGAAGCGCGGGTCGAGGGTCATACCAGGAAGAGGCTGACGACGAGCAGGCCCGTGACGCCGGCGAGGAGGATGGCAGGGAGGAAGGTGCTCTCGAGAAGCGAGAGCTTGATGCGGCAGAACAGGTAGATGGCCAGGACCGCCAGCGTCACTTTGTACAGCAGGGCGGATTGGAGGCTGTTGGCGAGGAAATCTCCGAACGGGACATTGAGTCTCTTCGCGACCGTGACCTCGGCGAAGGTGAAGTACGCGGCGTAAAACACCAGTAACCAACGGGAAAGGATGAGACCCTCGGAGAGAACGGTGTTGAGGTAGAGGAAGCGCGGATCCTGCTTGAGCTTCTCGGCTTCCGCCTTTACCTGCTCGATGAGCTGCTCGGTGCTCATCACCACCTCCTCCTTGTCCGACTGTCCGATCTGTTCGATCACCGACTGTTCGATGTCCTGCAGGTCGCCGAGCAGTTTGGGCGTTTCGGTCCGCAGGCCTTCGATATCGTCATTTGTGATGAGTTCATTGAGTCTCGCTTGGACGGAGGAGACCATCAGGTAGCGCTCGTCGCGCGTATCGAAGCTCGAGAGCATGCTGCCGGCCTTGATGAGTACTCCCTGCGCTTCCTGAATGATGGAGAGCCGTTCCTCGGAGGAGAAGTCCGTCTTGCCCTCGATTTCCCTGAGCACCACGTTCGACAGGCCGTGTTCCCGTTCCAGCTTCACGCGGGCCGTCATCTCGTCGACGGTCTTGATCTTGCCACTGAGCTTCTTGCCCGTGGCGTCCAGTCCCTCGAAGGCGAACTGGTGCTTGGTACGTTTCACCCCATCGCCGACCTCGGTGATATTAAGTACGGTGTTCCCCAAATTCTCCAGCTCGTAGCGGGCATCCTTCTCACTCGCCGCGATGGTCGTGTCGGTGATCACCTGGCCGCCGTGGGTGTGGATGGTGTAGCGGAACTGGGGCATGAAGGCGGGTTCGTTCGTTAAAGGAAGGTCGGGCGCATTCTACGCGTGCGGCTCTACCGGAGGGAAGAGAATCGGGAGGGGTAAGAGAGTAGTCTCCTTACCAATTGCACCTAGTGGAAGACTAAGTTTTCCATATCCGAAGGATTCTAATATCGATGTCGCTGTTTTCGGAATAATGGGTAATAGCATCACTGCTACGTTGATTAAGCTTACACTGCAAAGTGTCAGGATCTCGGAACGCCATTCCGGATCAGGGGTATTCCACGGTGCAGTCCATGCCAGGAACTCTTCAGTTTTGGATAGTATAAAGCGTGGGATAAATAGCGCCTTATAGAAATCCATCTCCGTCATCTTAGCTTCGTAGTCGGTCCAAAATGCTGAAGGATCGGGCCAACTTTTCTCTCCCTTTATTGCATCCGCATGGTGTTGAGCGAAGCGTTCGGGATTGTGGGGCCGGGGGTTAAGAATTCCATTCTCGTAGCGCTGT
>CAYOUH010000104.1:0-600 GCA_964407085.1 uncultured Candidatus Peribacteria bacterium
CGACGAGGTCAACACTGAACGTCGCAAAACCAGTATCCATCCGCAGAATAACGGCGAGTACCGCTTGACCTTTGACGCCCTGGCAAGAAGTCCCTACCGCGACCGCACTACATACGAAATATACGCCGATCCAGACGTAGGATTGTCGTGGAATCGAACAACGAACGGAATAACGGCTTCAGGGTTCTCGTTCGTTCTTGAACGAACGATCATCGCCGCCAATGGATTACCTTTGGTCCGTCTGGAACTCTATCGGAACAAGCCCCATGCGGAACATGATGAACACGTCCACGCCCCCCGTGTCCTCATCGCGCGATCGGTTCCCCTTGCTGCCCGGACGGTCGAGGGCAAGACCACTGGCGGATTCTTGCGGCAGACCCTCACGGTGGCATCACATCCACCAGAATCCCATGTACGGAAAGTCGCGGCGGAGAGCATCCAGGCCATCTCACGGCTAGAACAGCAGCCCCTCCTCGTCGCCCACATTGAGCCAGAATTGGTAGAACTTGTAGGGAGTGGTGTAACGACGGTCGAGCCATACGTTGCCCTGCTCAGTCTTGCCAAACTTCTTGCCGTCGGCCTTGGTGATGAGCGGACAGG
>CAYOUH010000104.1:610-3385 GCA_964407085.1 uncultured Candidatus Peribacteria bacterium
AATCCAGGACCGCCGCAGTTATGGGTTCTTCGCCAATACGTGGCGTCCGCGTGAGACAGGAGTCCAGTTCATTCCTGGAGCGGGACAGGTGCATTGAACCTTGCGGTGGGCCTACCGCACAAACACAAACTCAAAAAGCATACTTCTATCTGATGTACGCCATCCCGGAGTGGTAGAGTTGGTAGTTTCGCCGAACAACTACACTGCGGGGGATACACTTCTCGTCTCGTACTTTCAGTATTATGCCGAACAACTCTCCTCCATTTTTTGAAGGGGAGTTGGAGCGGGTAGCCGGGCTCGAACCGGTAACCTCGTCCTTGGCAAGGACGCGCTCTAGCCAATTGAGCTATACCCGCACGCGTGGTGCGCAGTAGGGATTTTATGAACTTTACCCCGAATGTAAAGGAGAACGTGTCGACGCGGAAGCTCTCAGCTGATGTCCCCGGTGTAGAAGGTTTCCGGCGTCGGCGTGGGACCAGCCGCTGAGCCGGTCTCGATCACCTGCGGGCGGGCCTGATAGACGCTCGTGAAGGTCTCGGCGCGCTTCTCCCCCGTCGGCATGATCACCGTGCGGGCGAAAGAGGCGGTGAAGCCCGCATGGGCCTTCTCGCGGATGCGGCTCTGGCCCGGAGCCATGCTGCTCACATGCACGGTCTGCGTGGGCGGAGCGCCACGATGGTTGTAGGTACTGGGCGCACCCACATCCACCTGCCGCCCGTCATGTATGCCGTAGAAACGGTAATACACTCTGGTTCCCTGGATGGTGGCTTGGACGACGATATCACCGGGCGTGTCATTGACGAACTTCATGTCCTGTGAGCCAGGATAGATGGTGGCATCGAATCCCGGTCCTTCCGGCCATTCATAATACGACACGAAGTAGGAGTGGTTGCGTCGCGCGGTGATAGGCAGCCCCGCGTAGAGAGCCGCACGGAACATCGTCGAGGAGACCTGGCACAGCCCACCGCCGAACTCCTTCTGTGTGCGCGGACCGACGATGACCAGTTCCGGTTCGAAGCCGTGCTTCCCGTCGACCGGACCCAGCTGGTGATTAAACGAGAAGGCCTCGCCCTTCTTGATGACGATCCCATCGAAGCGCGCCAGACCCACCTTGATATTGATGATGCGGTTCCCGGGTGAACCGGCGAAGTCCGACACGCCCGTTCCGATGAGTTCCTGGACTTGCAGGTCGGCCAGCCCTTCCTTGCGGACGTGCGGCGGATCGGCCACGACGGGCACTTCGGTCGTTTGCCTGCCCTGTTCCAAATCGGCGAACATGGCTCTCAGCATCTCCTGCATGTCGAGCTTGGTACCCGCGGATCCTGTTCCATCGAACGCGACGCGGCCGCCTTCCGCGGGCCGGATAGTGACGTCCTGACGGGGCTTGGCGACTTCGGAAACCACCTGGTCGTTGAGATACGCCTCGATCGGAGCGACGGCGAAGACGGCTTCGCGGCGGCGAACCACGGCGAACTTGCGCACCGATTCCCCTTCGTTTAGGGGCAATTGCAGGGAACCGAACTGCACGTAATCACGTTCGGAAACCTGTCCCCCGGCGAGCGGGACGTCCCATGTCTGGCGGCCATGGGCTACCCGTACGGTCATGGCCTGTCCCCGCTTGCTCGCTTCTTCGGCCGTCACGTCCGTCCATGGCAGCGTCACACGCACGTTTCCCTCGCTTCCCACGGAGAATGCTCCCACAGGGGAAACCTGAAGAAAGAGTGGGGCTGCAGCGACGATGACGGCGAGAGCGAGACGCTTCATGGAGTATGCAAAACTACTGCTTCTTGCTGTTTTTCACGATGGCACGCATGCCACGCAGGAAGCTCCCTACTGCGGTGCCGGATTTCTTCTGGAGTTTCTCACGGGTGTCTTTCCCCGATCCGGGCGCGAACAGGAGTCCCAGGAGTGATCCCAACGCGCCGCCAATGACGACGCCCTTCACCAGCTTATCGATGTTGCTGCCCAGATTCTTCGAATCCTTCTTGCTTTCGTTTCCTTCGGCCATATTTCCTTTGATGCGTAAGGGAAGTTAAGTACAATCCAGTGCAGTATAAGCCAGAATGCC
This sequence comes from uncultured Candidatus Peribacteria bacterium, assembly GCA_964407085.1. Lineage (GTDB taxonomy): Bacteria > Patescibacteriota > Gracilibacteria > JBDHUY01 > JBDHUY01 > CAYOUH01. The sequence continues at coordinate 2,679 of CAYOUH010000104.1, forward strand.
GGAAGTTCAACGATCGTTTCTCCTCGCCGCATGGCATCCAAGAAAACCGTATTCAACAAGTACCTCGAGGATGACGAGAACATCCACGTCATCGTGCACAAGCATTGGTTCGTCATCGTGCGCTCCGTGCTCATCACGCTCCTGTGGGGCTTCCTGTTGCCGGCGTTCCTCTACGTGCTGTTCGAATGGTTCCTGATCGCGATGGTCCTTTGGATGGCCTACGCCGCGATCCGCTTGGTGTATACGCTGTTCGACTGGTACCAGGACGCGTGGCTCATCACGGACAAATCGATCGTGGACGTTCGATGGCACGGGCTATTCTCGCATGCTTCCGAGCGTATCGAATACGGCAGTATCGAAGGGGTCAGCTATTCGTACAGCGGATTCTTCCAGACGGTTCTCAATTACGGCAATATCGAGATCCAGCAGCACGGAGGATCGGTGAAGATCGAGAAGATCATCCGGCCGAAGGATGTATCGAACTACGTCTCGCACTACCAGGAAGAATTCAAGGAACACCAGTCCATGGATGACGAAGAAAAGTTGAAAGACATCCTGACCGCCATGATCCGCCGCCACGTGAAGACGCACGGACTGGACACCGACATGGCGAAGATCGGCGAAGAACTCGATCTCGATATGAAGAAGAAGGCCGAGAACGTCATCGACCTGGGCAAGCTGCTGGAATCCTGAACCGCATACGAATG
>CAYOUH010000105.1:0-3380 GCA_964407085.1 uncultured Candidatus Peribacteria bacterium
AAGAAGACCGCTTCGAAGAACGTCCCGCGCCTTCGGCCCACGCCCTGATCCATGGCCTGCACTCCCGCTCGCTGTTTTGGAAAGTGGCTGCCATCGGCTCCTGTATCCTCTTCGGCTCCACGAACCTGTTTGCCGCCACAGGCGATGCCTACTACGCCGATACCAATATGGCTGTCGCCTTCGCGAGCGAGCTGGAAGTGTCCGACACGGGCTTCGTTTCCAATATGCCGGTCGTGACTGACTCTCCAGAGCCCCAGCCACAGGCCGAAGCTTCCTCCCTGATCGCAGACAAGGCCGAACAGGCCAACAAGGCCAATAAGAAGGCAACTCCTGCCCCAGCCAAGAAGCCTGCCCAGGTCGCTGCCAAGAAGGCCACCACGGCCAAGGTCGAGATCCTGAAGAGCACCAAGGGTACGGGCAAGTGCGGTATTGCCCTGGTATGGCCGGTGGCCGCCGCCACCCGATTGTCCCAAGCATTCAGCGGACGGCATACGGGCATGGACATCAGCTACAAGTCGCAGGACAATACGGCGCCCCCCATCGTGGCCGCCGCGGCAGGCAAGGTCGTGGAAGCCAAGGTTTCCGGATGGAACGGTGGCTATGGCAATGTCATCGTCATTGACCACGGGAACGGCTATATGACCCGCTACGGCCACAACAGCAAGGTGCTGGTCAAGGTCGGGGACAAGGTCGAAGCCGGGCAAAAGATCGCCGTCATGGGCCGCACGGGCCGCGTCTACGGTATGACGGGCATCCACCTGCACTTCGAGCTGATCAAGTCCGGCAAGCGCACGAATCCGGCCGCCTGCTACGCCAAGTAGCCTTCCCAGTCCTACAGATATGGATATGAAAGCGATCAGCGAGATCCCGCGGAGGGCCCTGGTCGCTTTTTTGCGCCTCTACCAGCGGACCCTCTCGCCCGACCACGGGTGGTTCCGTTCGCGGTTCCCTGTCGGGTACTGCCGCTTCCAACCCTCGTGCTCCGAGTATGCCGTCCAGGTCGTGGAGCGCGACGGGGTATTCCTGGGAGTACCCCGGGCGGCCTGGCGGGTCCTGCGGTGCAATCCCTGGTCGCGGGGCGGAGAAGACCTTCCCTAATGATAGAGGACCGTAATCAGGACCCGGGAGGCAAGCGGGAGAGTGGACGGAGGGGTTACGCAGCCGACGGTTTTGGCGTATAATGAAGGGACGCTTTCATTCCATGCCCCCCTCTCCCCGCATCACCATCCTCCGTGGTCTCTCGCTCATCCTGGTTTTGACCGTAGGAACAGGGGTGTATCTGCCGGTCTCCGTGGCCCAGACCCCGACTCCCGATGCTGCCGCCAAACGTGCCGATGCCATCAATGCCCAAGGCGACGTGATCAAGGCCAACCGCGCCCTGCAGGAAAACATCAAGCAGTATCGCAGCAGCGATGCCCGGGTTCGGGATTACACCGACAAGCTCCGCCCCATCGAGCAGCAGGTCTCGACGCTCACCGAGCAGCTCGCCCTGATGGACGAGCAGATCCGGGTGACAACCTACAAATCGGAGAGCGTGAAGCAGGAGATCCTGGACACGGATAACGCCATCGCGCGGACCAAGGTCGAGTTGGCTGACTCGAAGGTCAAGGTGGAAAAACAGGCCAAGGTACTCTTCGCCTACGTACGCCTGATCTACGCCCATAAGCACCAGTACTACGACCCCGAGTCCAAGTCGCTCAGCGAGCTCAAGCTCCTCCTCTCCAACGGGTCGCTCTCCTCCACTGTGGGGGCGGGACAGAGCCTGCAGATGGTCGAACGGGCGGGGCAGGGGATCCTGAAGGACCTGGAGACCCTCAGTGCGGAACTGGATGGCAAACAGCAGGCCCTGGAAGAGCAGCAAAGCCGGCTCTCTCTCCTGCGTACCGACCTGGAAGAGCAGCGCGTGACCCTAGAGGCTTCCCAGGATGCGAAGGAGAAGCTCCTGGAACAGACCAAGGGGGACGAGCAGAAGTTCCAGAAGCTCATCCGCCAAGCGCAGGCCCAGCGGGAGGAGGCCGCCTCTGAGCTCATGGCTCTGCAGGGCGACCTATCGATCCTGAAAAACGCCGCCGCGCGCCTGCGTGCCAGTGTCTCCATCGACCTGCGGGGATTGGCGGACAAGGGTAAGGAAGCCAACGGGCTTCTTGCTGAAGGCGAGGACGAACAAACGCTCTTCGAATGGCCCGTGCCGCCTTCCCGTGGACTCAGTGCCTACTTCATCGATCCTGGCTACGTCGAGGCCTTTGGCGTGCAGCATGCGGCGCTCGACATCCCCACGCCGCAGTCGAGCCTGATCCAGGCTCCCGCCGATGGCGTGGTGTACAAGGCCAAGGACAACGGATTCGGGTTCAGCTACGTGATCCTCATCCACCGCAACGGGTTCGCTACGCTCTACGGCCACGTGTCGAAGATCATGGTGGAGGAAGGCGACGTGGTGAAGCGCGGCAACGTGGTGGCTCTGTCGGGTGGCGCCCCCGGAACCCTCGGGGCTGGCCTGCGCACCACCGGGGCCCACCTACACTGGGAAGTGCTGAAAAATGGCAAGCGCGTCGATCCGCTCCAATACACCGAGCTCGAACCCCTGCGCGACGTCGTCCCGCAATCGCGCCTCCCCGTCGCCCAGGGAAGCCTGACGGAAGACGATTGATACGCTAGAAATCTTCAAACCAACATAACAACCAACTCCATGCCCTGCGCCCCGCTCGAATACTGGGAAGAATCGTCCTCATGGGCGACCGAACCGGAACCCGTCTCTCGCATAGTCCAAGACGCAGATGCCCTCGCGATCACGGCGGAGAACGACATGGAACGGGCATACCGCAGGACGCTGCGGGAGAATGGCCTATCTGCGGGCGAAGGCGTATCGCTCTTCGACCACATGCGCGCGATAGGACTTTTACCTCAAGAATAACCGGATTCCTATGTCGAACGCGGAACGCGTGAATGAAGGGAGTGACGCTTGGCGGAAACAGCCAGGTATCTACGTGGACGAAGCGGGGAGGCATTACAAGGAATCGGACTACGTGATCGTCGATGACGGTGACGGAGCCTACTGGGTGATTCGTAAGAAATTGCGACAGGGTGCTTTTCCCAACCAGCATGATTTCACGGTCCGCGTCCATCCCTTGATTGCCCGGAACGAGGACGTCTCCGACCAGACGAAGGCTTTCCCTGAACGGGAGACGAACGACACAGCAATGGATTTGAGAGTTAAGGAGGGTGAACTGGAAGATTGGGAAAAGAAGCTGATTGAGATGAAAGAAATGGAAGAAGGTTTTTTAAAGGCTGTGCAGACTACCGTCGCAACAGATGAAGAGAGATTGGCCGAAGTCGAGAAGGCCAAGGGTAAGTGACTTAGGCATTGATCGGAACGCATCGCC
>CAYOUH010000106.1:0-2656 GCA_964407085.1 uncultured Candidatus Peribacteria bacterium
GACCTCTTGCGCGACTATCTGGATAACCGGAGTAAGGATATCCAGTACCAACTCAACCGCAGCCTGGCCGATGCGCGACGTGCCGTGCCGGTATTTGAGAAGCTTTCGGTGGCTGACCTTTCCGGCAGGATCATCACGTCGACCGATAATGCCCTGATCGGGACCGAGGTGGCTGACCGCGAGTTGTTCACCCAAGGGTCGAAGGAGAGTGTAATAGCCCTGTCTTTCCCCGCTCAGGGGTCCTACGACCAAGCGCACATCCTGCTCTCCGGGCCATTGGTGGTGGAGGAAAAGGTCGCGGCGGTCGCGATACTTCAGGTCTATCCAGCCGAATTGTTGGCCCTCCTGCGGGGTCCTCAGAAGGTGGTAGAGGATTACTGGACGTTGGTGCAGCGTGTTGATGCCATGCGCGTGGCCCTGATTTCACCGGCCCCGAACGGCATGTCGCTGACGCAGAACATAGTGTCCGAAGATAGTGATCCCAACCTTTCAGCCGCGCTGCGAGGTGCGGATATCACCGTGTTGGAGAGCCAGCCCAGCCCAGCCATCAGGGTTACCCGCTTCGTGCCGGATGTGGGGTGGACGCTGGTCATGGCCCGGGATGCGACTCCACTCATGGCTGCCATGGCCGATTTCCATAATTCCATTCTCCTGTTGGCACTTCTTCTGTCCACCTTCGTTGCCGGGGTATCGTTGTATATGGCACATCTCCTGACCCGCATCGAGACGGGACAGCGTCGTCATCCAACCGCTACCAACCGATGATGTCCTTTCGCCCCTCCATCCTCCGTCCTTACGTCGGCGCCCTGCTTCTTCTCGCCGCCGTACCCTTGTGTCGCTACATGCTGGCTCCGCGGGCGCTCTCCCTGTCGGATGACTTCCACTACTCCGCACAGGTCGTTTCAAAGGATGACTTCTACGACGAACAGCTCCAGGCGTTTGCCGGGGAAAGCCTCTCGGACAGCCGCTTCACGTACGATGCGGTGGGATGGGAGGATGGCGTCTTGTTGGTGAGAAATGCCCTCGATGTCCGCCGTCCCGACGGCGAAGCCATCTTTTCGGTGGAGAGGCTGCACGGTATAGACCCGGTCTCCGGCAGGCATGCCGCGGGGTATGGCGATCACGATCGTCACGGGTACCTTTTCGCCCCCCGCTTTCTGGACAAAGGGGACGTGACGTATTGGCATGCGAACTACGATATGCCCGTAAGTCTCAAGTTCCAAAACGAGGAAATCATCGGAGGGCTGGTCGTGTACCGCTACGAGGATACCTTCCATGCCGACCAGACCGATAACCTGGGCCACCTGCCCTTCGTCGGGACGGCACGGGGCGTCAATCTCGACGTGCGTCTCCAGGTTTGGTTCGAACCGGTCTCCGGACGGATGGTCAAGTATGCGGACCAGGCGACGGCCTATTATTACAACCTCGCAACCGGCAAGCGCCTGTACCCGTGGAACCGGTTCTCGAATGCGTACTCCGAAGAGAGTGTGGCGGAGCAGGTACGGTTGGCTTCGCGTGAGAAACAGAAGACCCTCCTTCTGGCATCCTACCTCCCCCTCCTGCTTTTGGTCCTGTCATTTGCCACTGCCTGCTGGACACTGTTCCGGTCTACCCGGTGGCGCCCCCGTATCGACCGGGATGTCCTCATCGCATCCATACTGCTCCTGTTCTCCGTGACGATGACCGTCGTCCGCTGGGGATACCTCAAATCTTCCGTGGAGTCGCGCCTTGCTGACGGTTTCGAGACGGATGCGGGATCTGTTATCCGGCTGCTCACTGATCGCATGAATGCGCAGGTCGGACTCCTGGAGGGGGCGGCAGGGCTATTCGACGCCCAGGGGGGAGAGGTTAGTCGTGCCGAATGGAAGGCATTCACCGATGCGCTCCGCCTCTCGGAACGCTATCGTGGGTTGCAAGGGATAGGCTTCGCGCCACGCATTCCTTCCAACCGTTTGTCAGCCCATGTGCGGCAGGTCCGCGACGAAGGATTCCCCGACTACGAAGTCGTTCCTGCCGGGAGGCGCAATGAGCATTTCCCCGTTCTCTACCTGGAACCGTTCGATGAGCGCAACCGCCAAGCGTTCGGATACGATATGTCTTCGGAAGCCACGCGGCGCACAGCGATGTCCGCTGCCCGTGATCTGGGTGTGCCCGCCCTCTCGGGCCGGGTGACACTCCAGCAGGAAACCGACGCCTCCACCGCCCAGCCGGGCATGCTGCTCTATGTTCCGGTGTATGACCGTAGCATGCCGCTCGATACGGTGGAGGACCGCCGTGGGGCGCTTTTGGGATACGTGTATAGCCCGTTCCGCGTTGAAAATTTCATCAGTGCCCTGACGGCCGGACGGGATTTCGGGGTCGATTTGGAGATCTATGATGGGACCGAGGAAAGTGTCGCCAATCCGGAGCGCAAGATGTACAGCACGCTACCCCGCACCCGTCGTTCGGCCCTGCCACGGTTCCAGTCGACTCGCACGGTGTCGATCGTAGGCCGTCCATGGACCTTCCGCTTCAGCTCCGTTCCGGGGTACGGCCTGGATTCTTTGGAGGAACGCATGCCCTGGGTCGTCCTGGTCGCCGGGACGGCGTTTTCAGCCCTACTGCTCGATGGCTCTATATCTATCATCCGCCGGAAATGGATTCTCGCCATGGGAAG
>CAYOUH010000106.1:2666-3363 GCA_964407085.1 uncultured Candidatus Peribacteria bacterium
GAGAAACCGCCCCAAGAGATCATGGGTGCATATCGCTGGTGATCCTGGCGGGATTTCCCTTCGGGCCGGGGTCTTCCCTTCGACATACTCAGGGCAGGCTTCGGCTCAGACCCTTCAAATCCCGCACCGAGTGACATCGAGTCACTGGGCCACAATTATTTAGCACAGATGACAATGGGTATGGGGATAGTTCTAAACAGAGTGGCCGCGTTCTTGGGCAGAATGGTACAATAACCAATAGTACTACAGTTGGAAAGGGTCAGGGCTGGAGGGTTGATGTCGAAAATCCGAATCCTGGAAAAAGGCCTGGTCAGATCCATTACCAAGACTCTGAGGGCAATAAATACATATACAACGTCCAGTCTCAACAGTTTCAAGGAGTGTCCAAGAGTCAGAACAAGCAATTAATGGGCAATTCTGAGATTAAACAAGCAATACAGAAGGGATTACAGTACTTAGGTGAGAAGTAAAGATATCCATAATACTTGTGCGTTTTCTCGCACCAATCAATACCCTATGAGATACAACATCATCGCCAACGATCTGTTTGATGAGGGAATGTCCAGTATTTTAGATACTACCATAGAAGAGATCCATCCTTCATTAGGGGCCTACTTACGTGCAGGGTTTATAGAGCAAGATGGTCATTTTGTTTTTCGGACCCTGTCTCGGCGGCTCGGAGAAACTGATCCATCTC
>CAYOUH010000107.1:0-3326 GCA_964407085.1 uncultured Candidatus Peribacteria bacterium
CTCGCTCTTATCAGCGCTACGGAAGGAGGATCTCGACCTCGTGCATTTCACGCACTTCAACGCGCCGTATTTTTACCGCCGCCCCTTCGTCGTCACCATCCACGACCTCACCCTCTCGTTCTTCCCGGGCCGCAAGATGGCGTCCCCCCTGCACCGCTTCGCCTACCACCGAGTGATCTCGCATGCCATCCGTGACTCGCGGTCGATCATAGCCGTTTCGGAATATACGAAGGGCGATATCCTGAAACTCTACGACGTCCCCGACCCAAAGGTCACCGTGACGCACGAAGGAATCGGAAACGAATTCTCCCCAGCCGATCCCACGGATGTCGTACTCTCGAACGGACTCGAACTAAAGAATAGGAGCTACCTCCTCTACACGGGCGTATGGCGCGAACACAAGAATCTGAAGCGCCTCCTGTCCGCCTTCCTGTCTTTGGCGAAGGATACCCTCGACATCGATCTGGTCATCACGGGCAGGCACGATCCCCTGTACGGCGAGATCCTCTCCATGCCTGCTGAAGCCGGACTCACTCATCGGGTGCACTTCGTCGGCCACGTCTCCGAATCCGAACTCATAGCGCTTTACCGCAACGCGCGGGCCTTCGTGTTCCCATCGCTGTACGAAGGATTCGGCCTGCCTCCGCTCGAGGCCATGAGCTGCGGGACACCCGTCGTCTGCTCGGACTCCTCCTCGCTTCCCGAGGTCTGCGGCGATGCCGCCCTGTATTTCGATCCCTTGTCCAAGGAAGACATGCAGGACAAACTCTCCATGATCATCCGTGATGACGCGTTGTGTGCAGAACTCAGGAGGAAAGGTTTGGAAAACGTGGAGCGCTTCTCGTGGAAAACGATGGCAGAAAAAACCCTGCACACCTATCATCAAGCCCTCCAAAAACCATGAACCTCTACCTCTCCTCCCTCGACCTCCCCAATCCGGAGAAATACCTGAGCCTGTTCCCCCAACGCTCTCCCCGAATAGCCGTGATCGGCAACGCCTGGGATCCGTATCTGAACGACCGCAAGAAAAAGGAGGTAACACTGACGCTTAAACGCTTGTCGGACATCGGAACCCTTCCCGAAGAAATCGATTTGCGTGTCATCGTCCGTGATGACGGGGGGTTGGAAAACATCCTTTCCGGATTTGATGGAATCTACGTCACCGGCGGAAACAGCTTCTACCTCGACTACATCCTGCGCCGCACGGGGATGGACGCATGGCTACGCTCTGCTTCGAAGGGCTTCGTCTACGCCGGAGCCAGTGCGGGTGCCGTCGTGGCCGGGACGACGCTCCAGGGCATCCAGCACCTCGACGATCCCGCAGTGGTACAGGAGCCCTCTTTCGGAGGCATGGGACTCGTTCCCTTCGGCATCATCCCGCACTGGGGCAGCGCGAAGTACGGCGAGAAGCTGCGCGCCTGCCACATGGAGATGGCGGAGGCTGGGGAGGTAAAAACCCTGACCGACGAAGAAGACCTGGTCATCACCGCATGAAGCCCATGAAGGTCGCCCTCGCCCACGATTTCTTGGTCAAGCTCGGAGGAGCCGAACGGGTCCTGAAAACCTTCGCGGACATGTTCCCCGATGCGCCGATCTTCACCCTGTTCCACGACGACGCGAAGGTCGGAAGCGTGTTTCCCAAAGAACGGATCAGGGGATTGCCGCTCCAAACCGCCTATCGCCTAACGGGCGGCCGGCAACGCCTCCTGCTTCCCTTCATGCCCACGGCCGTCGAGTCGCTCGACTTCTCCGGATACGATCTGGTGATCTCTAGTAGCACCGCGCTGATGCACGGCATCGTGACCAATCTCGACACGCGCCACGTCTGCTACTGCCATAGTCCGGCCCGCTACCTCTGGGACTACTTCCACCGCTACCAGGGGGATAACCGCATCACGGGATGGCGGAAGGCATTGCTGGGGAAGATGACCAGCGGCATCCGCGAATGGGACCAGACCGCCAGCAAGCGCGACACGGTCTATGTCGCCAACTCGAAGAACGTCCAGCAGCGCATCCATAAATACTACCGCAAGGAATCAACCCTCATCTACCCACCCGTAGACACCGATCGCTTCAAGCTGACCCTTGGCAACGATGGGTCATTCCTCATCGTCTGCACCCTCGCGAAGTACAAGAAGGTGGAACTCGCGGTAGAGCTCTTTAACCGGCTGGGGCATAAGCTGATCGTGATCGGCGATGGGGAACAACGACGCTACCTGGAGAATATCGCCCGACCGAACGTGAAGATCCTCGGATTCCGCACGGACGAAGAGGTAGCGCAGTACATGGCCCGCTGCCGCGCCTTCCTGTTCCTCTCCGACGACGACTTCGGCATCACCGCCGTAGAGGCCATGGCCTGCGGGAAGCCCGTCATTGCCTATGGCAGCGGCGGAGCACTAGAGACCGTCACCCCAGGGGAGAATGGGGAGCTCTTCGAACAGCAATCCGTATCCAGCCTGGAGAAGGCTCTTGGCAGATTCTTCATTCGGGAAAAGGGCTACGACCCGAAAAAGATACGGAAGTCGGCGGAGAGGTTCTCGAAAAACCGATTCATCGAAAGCATCCGAACGATTATTCAGGCCTATTGATGGTGTATTTGATGGATTCGGCGATGCGCTTCTGGGTGCCTAAAGCCACTTCACTATCGACTATCGCGCGTTCTAGATGGGTTTTCAATCCATGGAATATCTTCCTAAACGACCCCTCAAGCCTCTCCCACGTAAAGTTTTCTTCGAATTCCGTGAATCTGGCATCCCGACTGGCGGGGTCGTTTTCCATTCCTGATAGGCCAGTGGAATAATTCAAATGATCCCCATTGAAAAATACCCGACCGACCTTGTATCCGCCGGAAGGATGCTGGTCCAGGCGTACCGCCCAGTTGTATGCTTTGCCGTAATCATCGGTAAACCATGCACCTGAAATCAGGATCCCTGGGGGAGAGATTTGTTTACGACCCTCGCCTTGGATACCCTCCACCATGACTACATTGGAAACACAGTAGGGTTGGGAGGATGACTTGGCTCTGTTACGAGCCCATAACCACTCGGAAGCATCCTCATACTCAGATGCATCTGTTCTGAACCTGAGCATGGTTCCCATCTGTTTGGGCAAGAATTCTCGTGATTCGGACAACTCGATGAGCTTGAGAAGGGAAGGCGAGAAGTCCCCGAATTGCAGGGGAATATCCCGAGGGGTGGATTTTTCCGGTCTATAAGCCATGTCTGAAAGGTGTTTCTGTAAGGATAAGCTTCATAGTATTATACCCCAGCAGTCCCAAAGGTTCCACCAAGCATGTTCGTCAACCTCCACAACCACTCCCACTACTC
>CAYOUH010000108.1:0-3303 GCA_964407085.1 uncultured Candidatus Peribacteria bacterium
TCGTCATCCTAGCATGTAACACGGCCTCGGCCGAGGCGCTGCGCCGCATCCAGCAGGAGTGGGTACCCGCCACTCATCCGGACATGAAGGTCCTGGGCGTCCTCATCCCCACCGCGGAGGAAGCCGTGCAGCGCACCGTGACGGGACGGATCGGCGTGATCGCCACGCGCTCCACGGTGGCGTCGAAGGCCTATGATCGGGAGATATTGAAGCTTCTGCCCGAAGCCCAAGTGACCTCCCAAGCCTGTCCACTGCTCGTGCCGCTCATCGAGGAGGGCTGGGCGGGGAGGCCGGAGACCCGCATGGTACTGAAGAAATACCTTCGATCGCTCAAATCGCACAACGTCGATACCCTCATCCTGGGCTGCACGCACTACCCGTTCGTGCAGCGAGACATCGAGCGCATCATGGGAAAAAACTGCACGGTGATTCCTTCATCTACGGCTACAGCCCAGAGACTAAAAGAATACGTAGACCGTCATCCCGAGGTCGAGCAAACGTGCACGAAAAACGGCAGCATGTGCTACTTCGTGACGGATGATGCGGTGCGGTTCGAAGAATTGGGAAAAACCGTTTTCGGAATGGATATCCGGAAAAACGAAATCGAGCGGGTGACGCTATGACGCTTCGGCCTCGGTGATCTTCTCCGTATGGCCATCCTGGCAGCAGGCGGTTTTGCGGAACGTGAAGCCCTCTTCGGTGAAGGTTTCCTTGTAGTCGATGAGCAGGCCCTTCAGCTCCGGCAGGAATTCCGCGACGAACAGGAAGGGGACGCCGCCGATCGGCACCTCGGCATGCATGGGGAGTTTCTCTTCGGTGAGCTCTAGGAAATACTCGCGCTTGCCATCGTCGTCCTCGGCGAATTCCACCAATACCTTGTCTCCCTCGGCTCCGGCCTCGCGGCGCAGCTCGATGAGTTTGAGGATCGCGCGCTCGGTCACGCGGACGTGCTTGTTCTCGTAGGAACGCGGCTTCTCGAGCGTGGAATTGAGGTCATCCATCAGGGCATCGATCTCCTTGTCATCCATTCCGTGGATTTCGGCGCCACCGCGGATGGTGTCGAATTCGTTGATCGCGCAGCCCACGCAGTGCAGGCCGTACTCGAGCATGACTTCCTCGGTCTCGGGGAATTTCTCCATGAGCTCTGCGATGGTCATGTCCGGCGTGATGGAGGGGGTCTTATCGGTGGGCATATTCAGGAAGGAAAGGCTTCGCGCACGCGCTCCACGACGGACGGCCAGTCGGGACAGGCGTAGGCGCGCGAGCGGGGGATCGGAAGGGAAGCGACATTATAGATGAAAATTCCTCCAGCGTAAGAGGAGGGGAGGGCATCGAGCAGGGCAGGGTGGTCGTCGATGATTCCGCTGATGCGAGGAGAAGCCGATTCTAATAATTTCCCCTTCCAGATATGGCTCACGGAGTGGTCGACGTGCTCAGGAGAATGCACGAGTGGCGCCGCGGGGAAGCCATGATCCATCAGCCAGCGCTGGGTTCCCAGCATGACCTCCGCAGGACGGGCGGTGACGTAGCATGAGACCGGGACCAGGGCATCCACTGCACGAAGTCCCTCCAGTGCGCCCGGGATGACGGGCAGTCGCATCTGTAGGTCGTTGGAGTATTTCTGCTCGTAGCGCCACTGCTCCACCTCGGGTGTCGCCATATATGGCGCCCGGTAGATGTAGCGGTACTTCGCGATGAAGGCCTCAGGGGTCAGGTTCTCGGGATTGCCAAACGTGACGAGGGCGCGTTCCACCCACTCCATCATGGTGTCGGAGAGCGTCTCGTCGATGTCCACAGCGATGCCGTTTCCTACAAGTGAGGACAGGGTCTCCGGTCGACCTACTATGATAGGGAAGTCTTGTTCAGACGGCATGGTTCTGACGGTGGAGGAACTTGTTCTTTTCGCGCTCGAAGAAGAGGGTGGCTAAGGAGGAGGCGATCTCCTCATTATCCTTTCCGTCACGGAAGCAGGCCTCGAAGCGGCGCTCGTCGATGTCGAGACGGTACGCGAGGTTGATGAGCCGCGCGCGATCGATGGCGAGCATCCTCCCTATTTCCAGCCCTACTAGGTGAAGGACTTCATTTTCGGTGAGATCCGAAGAGGGCGCGAGGCCGAAGGTGGAAAGGATGGTGTCGTAGGACATGATGATTCTTATTCCTGAGCCGTTGGGAGTTTGCCCCTCAAGATATGGAGCATGGCGAAGGATCCCATGAATATAGGGCGAGGCTAAAGTACATAACGCATTCATGGCTGTCACGGGATTCTTCGTCCCGTCCGAGTACGGACGCGCCTCGGAAAGAAGAGCCACCCTCCATTGACCTTGTCTTATATGAAAGGTACATTGGATCTTCGCTGAACGAATGTTCGGCGCGCTCCTTTCCAACCGGGGATGATTTGGCTTCGACTGGTCATTGACCGGGTCGTGAGGCCGTTCCGGGGTCGCCCTGTCCCCCGTTATCCGTCGGGGCAAACTTAAGTGCCAAGAAGTTGTCACTCGCCCGCGCTATGGAGGCTATGACCGTAAGGGCTCCTGCCTTTGCCTAGTACCTTCGCGCCGGTTTCGTCCTGCCAATTCGCGGGACACGTTGCATGATCCGACTCCGATGAGTTCATGCGGCGAAAACTATCGGATCAGGAAAAGCCGTTCCCTGGACGGCTTAACCGAAAACTTTCCAGGGGAATTGTCCGGGCATTTGCCCGTTTAACCGCACGGGCAATACAGTAAACGGGATACGAACGGTAGTACCTCCTTCACGCAATTTCCAACACGGGGGTTCGATTCCCCCCATCTCCACCAGCCTTCGCCCTTCGGGCTACGGCTGGCAAGCCAGCTTGTTGAGGTTAGGGAAAGTAAAGGATTATTTATCTCACGCGAAGGCTGTCCGCCGAAGCCTTGGCGGAGGAGGACGCATGATGCATTACGTTTATATCATCCAAAGTATTGGCAAGTCCGACGAACACTATGTCGGGTATTCAACGAATCCAAAACAACGCCTAGATGAGCATAATTCAGGAAAATCGGTTCACACCAATAAATTCAAGCCCTGGAAGCTCGTCTTTTATTCCGGTTTCCGAGTAGAGCAGGCTGCTCGGAATTTTGAAACGTACCTCAAAAGTGGTTCTGGTCGAGCATTCATGAAGAAGCATCTCCTTTGAATTCCTTATTCCGGCACGACCGTTCCGGGAAACACCGCCTGGAATTTTTCGCGTTCCGCTCTCCAGGCCTTCAGATAGGCGTTATTCAGGGCCGTCCAGCGGCGCTTTTCGACGGGCCTGGAAGAATCCATGAAGAGACGGATGAT
>CAYOUH010000109.1:0-3210 GCA_964407085.1 uncultured Candidatus Peribacteria bacterium
ATGGTCCTTGTCGCGTGCGACGTAGATTTTTCCTCCCGTCTCGTCCCCCGTATCCGGCCGTGTATACGTACCATAGAGATTACTTCCCTTCTTTTTCCCGTCAGCCGCCTTCCTATAGAGCCTTTCCGCGAATACGGAACGGAGACCGCCCATGTCCCTGAAGAGCGAGGGGGGGTACTTAAGGATCTCCAGCACGAAGATACGCACGAAATTCTCCTTGGCTTCCTCGGCCATAGGAAGTGTCCGAAGCCGTTTCATGCGGGCGAACAGTGGATCTGGTTCTTCCAGGTGGAAGTCGAGGAAGTACACGGTCTTAAGCGCATCTTGGACGTAACTGAAGGAACGTTTTTCTTCCTTTCCTTCAGCGAAACGTACCAGGTAGGCGAAGCGCTCAGAGCGCATGGAATCCACGTGATCCTGCAGATCATGGAGCCGTTCGCGTCCTTCGCCATCTTCCGTGGGAGAGTGTTCCGGAGGTGAGTCTGGTTGTGGTTCGGATTCAGACATCGAGAAAATGATACTTCGCATTAGTATACCTTTAGGATTACCCTTTCCGCGACGGTCAGATCGACGACCGCACCTGGGCTCGGGTACCGAACGCGGACGAGAGGACTTCATCCTCCGCTTCCCAAGTCATCTGGATACCTTGCTCGAGCGTGATACGCGGGCTCCACCCCAGGACCGTCCGGGCTTTCGTGCTGTCCAGGCAGCTCGTTTTTTGCCCCGGACTGCGCTCGAGGTCATGTTCGGCCACTGTGCTGAGATTGGCTGCTTTCCCGATCGTTGCCCACAGGGTATCGATCGTGGTTTCCACTCCCGTAGCGATATTGAATACCCCGTGCACATCCTTCTCCAGGGCCTCGACCGCGGCATGGGCGGCATCGGTTACGTACAGGAAATCGCGGGTTTGTTTGCCGTCTCCATAGATCGTTGGTACCTTCCCATTTCTCGCCGCGTTCATGAATATAGCCACCACGCACGCCTCACCATGCGGTATTTGGCGCGGACCGTAGACGTTGCTGTAGCGCAGCGATACGCTCTTCATCCCCTTGTAGCGCGCGTAGAAATCCAGGTACTTGTCAATCGTGAGCTTCGTGATGCCGTAGGGGGATTCGGGCCATTCGGGATGCGTCTCCGGCGTGGGACGGACGTCCGTATCCCCATAGATCGCCCCGCCCGACGAGCTGAAGATGAACTTCCTCACGCCACTCCGGTGCGACAGGTCGATGAGCTTCAGCCCCGCCATCACGTTCTCCTGCGCGTCGTGCACGGGGTCGGCGATACTGGTGTCGATGTCGATCTGCGCGGCGTAGTGGAACACGAACTCCGGCCGGTGCTGGCGGAAAACCCGCTGCATCCCTTCCTGGTCATTGATGTCGAGCTTTTCGAACTTCGCGTCCGGGTGGATGTTCTTCTCCTGGCCCTTGCTCATGTTGTCCACCACAACCACATCGAACCCCTTTGATATCAAGAGGTCAGTAACGAACGAGCCGATGAATCCGGCTCCGCCGGTAACGAGGCAGGTAGTCATGACTTCGCGATTTGGATCAGGTATTTTCCATAGCCACTCTTCATCAGGGGCTTCGCGAGTTCCTCGAGCTGCCCCGCATCGATGAACCCCATGCGGTAGGCGACCTCCTCGATGCAGCCGACCTTCAGTCCCTGGCGTTCCTCGATCACTTGCACGAACTGTCCCGCCTGGTTAAGCGATGCGAAGGTTCCCGTATCCAGCCAAGCGCTGCCACGCGATAGGATCTGCACGCTCAGCTTCCCCTTTTGCAGGTACGCTTGGTTCACGCTGGTGATTTCCAACTCTCCGCGATCGGAGGGCTTCACGTTCTTGGAGATCTCAACCACGTCGTTGTCGTAGAAATACAGCCCCGTCACGGCGTAGCTGGACTTGGGTGCCTTCGGTTTTTCCTCGATGCTGACGGCCCTGCCGGACGCGTCGAATTCAACAACGCCGAAGCGCTCGGGGTCCGATACGTGGTAGGCGAAGACGACGCCGCCATCGGGGTCCGTGCAGGATTGCACGGCCTCGGCCAGGTTGGCCCCGAAGAAGATGTTGTCCCCGAGGATCAGGCACACGCTATCGTCCCCTATGAATTCTTCGCCGATGATGAAAGCCTCCGCCAAGCCTCCAGGATGGGCCTGCTGCGCGTACGTGAAACGGCAGCCGAGCATCGATCCGTCTCCCAGCAGCCGGATGAAGGCGTCCTGGTCTCCGGGCGTGGTGATGATCAGGATGTCGCGGATGCCGGCCAGCATCAGCACCGACAGCGGGTAGTACACCATCGGCTTGTCGTAGATGGGCATGAGCTGCTTGCAGACCGCGAAGGTCAGCGGGTACAGCCGGGTTCCGGAGCCTCCTGCGAGGATGATGCCTTTCATGAGCTTGGGAAAAAAACGATGGGATGATTCTACCTGGTCATGTCGGACTAGTCACTATCGAAGATAATCCGTAATGGGAAAAAACGTGAATTCCCCCATCTTCTCAGATGGTACCGATTTGAGAAACGCCCTGAGTTTCTTCGAGTTCCACCGGGGAAAGAACCGTATCTCAAACCCATCCTGGAACTCCAATCGGAGGTAGATATCAAACCTATCCAAGTTATCCAGGAGGGGAACGTAAGTGCGACCATCAGAGACAGCTACCAAAGAGGAATGGGGAAAGATGATTGAGGACAATCCCTTCGTACATCGAACGCCGCTGTTGTCATAACGGACATTCCAAAACTTGTATTTGAAGAAAACGAAAACCGACCAAGCAAGAAGGCCGAAAATGAAAAAAGGTGAAGTGACGGTGAAGGCTTCGAGCGCGACACTCTTGGCTACCAGAACCAGGTAGACAAACAAGGGGAATCCCACGCCTAAGAGAATCGCGCCAAGAGCGAATGCCGAATACCGGCCACCCGATCCAAGATATGAGGATATCCGGTGCATAGCAGCAATGTCAGAGTTACTCCACCCTCCGGATCTTTGCCCCGAGCTTGGCGAGTTTTCTCTCGAAGTTCTCGTAGCCGCGGTCGATGTAGACGATGTTGTTCACCTCCGTGGTGCCCTTCGCTATCAAACCTGCCAGGACCATGGTGGCTCCCGCGCGCAGGTCGAGGCTGGAGACGGACGTGCCGCGGAATTTGCACGGGCCGACGATCAGCGCCTGGTGGGGATTGAGGATCTCCACCTTCGCGCCCATCTTCTCCATTTCGA
>CAYOUH010000110.1:0-3132 GCA_964407085.1 uncultured Candidatus Peribacteria bacterium
GCTCACCATCGACCGGATCGTGCACGCGGAAGTGGAGAAGCGTCTGGAAAAGGCGGTTAACGAGTTCAACGCCAATAGCGGCGAGATCGTCGTCATGGACCCCTACACGGGTGCCGTCATCGCGATGGCGCAGTACCCGACCTTCGATCCCAACGCGTACCGCGATGCCTACGCGACGAAGGAGATCCGCTACGATCCCGGCAAGGCCATGACGGTCATCAAGGAGCTTGGTCCCAACCTGTTCCTGACCTATGCCAACAAGTTCGGCCCATGGGTGTTCGCCAACCAGATGGTGGCTGGACAGTACGATCCTGGATCCATTTTTAAGCCCCTGACCGTCGCTATCGGCCTGGACACGGGCGAGATCCGTCCGAGTACCACCTACCGCGACACGGGCGTGATAGAAGTGGACGAGTACGAGATCCACAACGTATCGGATGCCTGCCTGGGAACGAACACGTACGAACACGCCCTGAACTATTCCTGCAACATCGGCATGGTCAGCATCGCCAAGAAGCTGGGACGCAACCTGTTCTACAACTACATCCTCAATTTCGGATTCGGAGAACGGACAGACATCGAGGCCGTGGACAACGAAACCAAGGGCGTCGTGAAGCACGTGCGTAACTGGGCGGCATCCAACCTCGCCACCATTTCCTTTGGCCAGGGAATCTCCGTCACTCCGTTGCAAATGGCGGTGGCGTACAGCGCGCTGGCCAACGGTGGACTGATCCTGGAACCCCGCCTCATCGCGGAAGTGCATCATGGAGATGGAAAGGTAGAGACCTCTAGCGTCCAGGTGGTGCGCCGCGTGATCAGCAAGGAAACCTCTGACACTATCACGGCCATGCTGGTCAGTTCCGTGGAGAAGGGCGTCGCCCGCCGCGCCAAGCTGCCGCAGTACTACGTGGCAGGCAAAACGGGGACCTCCCAGATCGCGAAGGAGGGCAGCACAGGATTCGAGGAAGGCAACGGAACCACCATCGCGTCGTTCGGAGGCTACGCCCCGGCCAGCAAGCCAAAATTCGTGATGATCGTGAAGATCATGCGTCCCCGCACCAGTCCCTGGGGCGACTCCACCGCGGCGGTCGTGTTCCACGACCTGGCCGAGTTCCTGATGGAGTACTACACCGTTCCGCCGGAGAGATAGCCGGGAAGCCATTCGTAGCCGGGTTTATCCGCTTCTCGAAGCGGACTTTTTATGGTAGGCTATTGGGAATACAAATGAACCTCCCCACAGCCCTCAAACACGGATTCTTGGCCCTGACCCTCTCCTTCGGGATGTTGGCCTGTGGAAGCGCGGTTTCGGCACAGACCAATCCGACCCCGGATCTCGCCGACCAGGTAGGGAAGGACATGAAGTTCGACACCGTGAGTGCCTTTCCGGGGAGTTTCGGTGCCAAGCCAGGACAGAAGCCCGGAGAAGGCGCCACGCTGGACCAGGTCGCAGGCCGCGCCATCTCCCTCATGCTCCAGCTCATGGCCACGGTGGGAATTGCCGTTTGCATCTTCGGCGCCTACCGCATGGTCACGTCGATGGGAAACAGCGGAACGCTGAAAAAGGGGCAGGATGCATTCGTCAACGCAGCCATCGGCATCATCATCATCCTGCTGTCGTACGTGATCGTCGCTTTTGTTCGGGACCTCATCCTCCAAGTGAAATGAAGAAGATATTTTTGATCCTCTCTGTAGTCATTTTCGGCTCCGTCCCGGTATCGGCGCAAGTGCCTCCAAGTGTGGCTACCGGGATGATCGGACTCGTAGAGCAATTACAACCTCTTTGCGTACAATGGTCCAAATCTCTGCAAAAGGATGGTGGTACGTGCTCGAGGGAAGTTGCCGCCTCCGAGCAGGCATGCAACAACGAGTGCTTCTCTCAGGATCCTCCTCCGGCCAATTGCGAGCAAACGATCGAGGCCTGCAAGATAGCCAATGCAAAATTAAATTCCTGCACCGCCAAAGTGTGTACGGAATTACTTGAGGGTGTTCCTTTGGCGACATTGGCCAAGGGCGTATCCTGTTTTCCGCCCGAGGGCGGAAAGCTTATCGTTAACCGTGGTACTGGCGGTGTGGAGCGCATAGGAACTGGCGCAAATGGTCAATCCAAGATTTGCTATGCCCTTCTTACTCCTACGGGACTCAAGGCATTCGAGACTTACGTCGCGATGGTTTACAAGTACGTAGGATGGATCATCGGCGTTTTGGCGGTGTTGGCAGTGATCATTTCGGGCCTACAGATGACCATCGGGGCGGCTATGCCCGACCAGTCGAAGAATGCCCAAAAGCGCATCGGCATGATCATCAGTGGAGTGGTGCTGTACTTCCTCGTCGGCGTGATACTGCGGACCATCAACCCGAACTTCTTCACCTAAGATCCATGCGCAAGGGAGCGCTCGCCCTCATCCTCGGATTCGTTTTCCTCACCGGCTCCATCGCCACCATGATGCCGAGTGATACGTATGCCCAGAATGTACGGCCACGTCCCGGGGACAAAAATGCGAAGACGGGCATCGTGTGCGGGGAAGGTGGCATCACGATTCCCGGCTGCGTGAATGATACCGTCAGCTACGAATCGGTGCGGACGAAGTTCTTCCCCAATTACTCGATTTTCCAGGTTGGGTTCATCGGCGTTATAGCGATCATCGTCATCGTCATGGCGGGGGTATTCCTCGTCACCTCCATGGGCGATCCCGGCAAGAAGAAAAAGGCCATGGGAATGGTCTACAACGCGCTGATCGCCATCATCGTCGCTATGCTGGCCTACGTCATCGTGCAGCTCGTCGTCGGGTTGGACTTCACGGTCACCTCCTCCGTGCCCAGTGCATTGGCGCAGAGTTACGAAGGCCTCATTCCCACTCCCCCTTCGGGCAAGGGAGTGAACATTCCCCCTGGAAATCCCAACCACAACCTGGGCTATTTCGCCCAAGCGGGACTCAACGTCATCTTCTACATCGCCGGACCCATCGTCATCATCGCGTTCTTTATCATCGGTATCAAATTGGTGATGTCTGAGGGGAAGAACGACGAATTCAAGAAGGGAATGAAGGCCATGGGGTACGCTGCCCTCGGGCTCTCCCTCATCGGTCTCGCATACCCGGTGATCCGTACCGTCCTCAGTATCCCGTTCTAGCA
>CAYOUH010000111.1:0-3072 GCA_964407085.1 uncultured Candidatus Peribacteria bacterium
CCCTGCTTCATGATGCAGTTCCCGCTTCACCAGCGAGAGCTCAAACCTTTTTGCTTGGAGCGCATTATACCCGGGCGTTGGCCTTGCGTCAACCGATCCGAGATGATCACTCCGCCAAAAGCATCCCTTACGGTTTTTGGGCAACAAAACCGAAGTGCAGCAGGGGTCTCCCTTCGGGGACGATCGAGAGGAGTGGTGTCCTTTCATACGGACAGTTTCCTTGAGTGGCATTCATCTTTGCCGTTTATAAGGACTGTCCACCCGGGCGCTCCCTGGCTACCAAGCCATAGCGCCCTTTTTTTATGCCCGGATGAATGGCATAATGATGCGATAACCCCTATCACCCATGTCTCCCGATGCCGTAAGCCAGCTTAGGACCGAGACCCAGCAAGCAATGGAGGCCCATTTGGCCGATCTCGATGTCGAGGATGATTCTACGGCAGGCGATCCTGCCAAGCGCCAACCTCGCAAGGGTGAGATCATGCTCAAGCTTGAAAAGGCTTACGCGCTTGGAAAAAAGGATTTGGTCCGTGCCGTCACCCATGCCCTCCAGGTGCAGGCCAAGAAAGAGCGCAAATCCCTGTTCCGTGATAAGCAGGGTTTTTCCGCTTACCGCTTCGCAAAAAGGGTCGCCCTCATCCGGGGGATCGGTCAGCAGATCGCCGACCTGGAGTTTCAGGGAGAGGAGCGCCTGCGGGAGCTCTACGTCAGTCTGGTGCTGAAGCTCGGCCGGACAACCGTGAATGCCTGAAGCATTAGGCTGGCCAGTCCCAAGAACGCGAAAAATCCCCCGACATCCGTACACGTCGTGGCGATGACGCATGAGGACAGGGCGGGATCGAGCCTCAACTTCTTGAGGATAATGGGAATGAGGGTGCCACTGATCCCCGCGATCAGCAGGTTGATGAGCATCGCCAAAGCCACGACCACGCCCAGTAAGAAGCTTCGGTTGTAGAGGTACGAAGCGATGCCGATGACGAGGCCCAAAGCGACCCCGTTGATGATGCCGATGGTTGTTTCCTTGGCGAGGATGCGGCCGAGGTTTGCGGTTTCCACTTCCTTGAGCGCTATCGAACGCACAATGATAGTGATGATCTGGGTAACCGCATTGCCTCCCATTCCAGCGACGATCGGCATGTAGGCCGCCAGGATCACGGTCTTTTGGATAGTGCCCTGGAACAGGCTCACGGTGGCCGCCGCCATGATCGCTGTGGCCATGTTTATCGTGAGCCACAAGAGACGTCTCCGGGCGGAAAGGGGAGCGGGATCGAAAATGCTTTCCTCCCCGCCGACTCCGGCCAGACGGTATATATCCTCCGATTGCTCCTGTTCCAAGACGTCCACGATATCGTCAGCAGTGATGCGCCCCACGAGTTTGCCTCCCGAATCAACGACCGGCAGGACCGGCAAATCGGCGTCCTTGAACAAGTGGGCTGCCTCTTCTTGGTCGGCTTCCACCGGGATGCCGGTAACGGGAAGGACCAGCGTACGGATCCGCCCCTGCGGATCCGCCACTATGAGTTGCTCGATCGGTACGTATCCCCGCAATTCCCCCCGAGAACCGGTGACGAATACGACATAGGCGTTGCCCATCTCCTTTCCCAGACGCCTAATTCGACCCACGCATTCCGAGACGGTAAATGATTCCGGGACCTTTATGAGTTCCGTCTGCATGATGCCCCCAGCAGTGTCTTGGCCGTAGCTGAGGATGTTCCTGATGTCGCGTGAGTCATCTTTGGGCAAATTGGCCAAGAGGACTTTCCGCTTGCGCTCCGGTACCAGCGCAGCTACGTCAGAGGCATCATCGCTGTCCATTCCTCGTAGCAGATCGAGCAGTTCATCGACCGTGAGACTGGCGACTATCAGTTTGCGAGAGTGGTTGTTGACTTGCCACAAGACTTCCTGCTGGTGGGATACGGGAAGAAGGCGGAATACTTTTTTCTTGCCGTGGTGCAGCCTGTTGATGACTGCTGCCACCTCTTCCGTTCCTAGCATTTCCAATTCGGAACGCAGCCCCTCGTCGTTGTTTGTGCCGAGGCATTCATCGATCCGTCCCTCGATAACGTTTAGGTCCAGCTGGTCG
The DNA here is from genome assembly GCA_964407085.1 of uncultured Candidatus Peribacteria bacterium. GTDB lineage: Bacteria > Patescibacteriota > Gracilibacteria > JBDHUY01 > JBDHUY01 > CAYOUH01. The sequence continues at coordinate 2,084 of CAYOUH010000111.1, forward strand.
ATGGGCAATGTCGAAAAATCTCCCGCGGCCGATGTCGGTTGATGTGAATCTAGCCTTGTGGTCCCGCTTCGTCAATCTCGTCCAGCTGCTGGGCTAGTAGCTTTTCAGCCTCCACCTCTTCGCCCAGATGGTGTTTTTCCTTGGCCGTGCGGATCTCGTCGGCACGCTGGTAGGCCTTCTGCTGCTTTTTCAACTGAGCCTTGGTCACCGGTTTCTTCCTGCCGCTCCCTCCGGAGAGGCCTTGGTCCATGTTTACCATGGTTTCTAGGTGGTTATCTTTCGGAAGGCCGCTTCATCCAGGATCATTATGCCGAGATCCTCCGCCTTCTTCCGCTTCGATCCGGCTTTGGCCCCTGCCACGACGTAGGACGTTTTCTTCGAGACCGACCCTGATGATTTCCCGCCCAAGCTTTCGACCAACGCCTCGGCTTCTTCGCGGGTGTAGCCATCCAGGTCGCCGGTGAAGACAAAGGTCTTTCCCGAGAGGGGAAGGTTTCCGGCGCCATCCTTTTTCGTTCCGATAAAATTCACCCCCGCTTTTTCCAGCCGTTCCAAAAGGGAGACGTGATGCGGGTCGGAAAAGAATTTCACGATGGCGTGGGTGACGATGGGGCCGACGTCCTCTATCTCCGTTAGTTCCTCTTCGCTCATCTTCCCGAGATCCCACAGGGTGGATACGGAAGATGCCAACGTACGGGCCATCTTCCGACCCACGTGCATGATCCCGATGCCATGGATCAAACGCCAGAGGTCGTTGGCCTTGCTTTTCTCGATCGCGGACAGGAGGTTATCCGTGCCAAGTTCGGCGAAGCCGGGGAGGGTCAATAACCGTTCACGGTCCAACGAATAGATATCGGCGTAGGTGGTGATGAGTTTCTCGGCAAGCAGGATGCGGACGGTCTTGTCGCCCATGCCGTCCATGTCCATCGCTTGCCTGGATGCGAAGTGGATGATGCGCTCGGCGTTCTGGGCGGGGCAGGCAGGATTGA
>CAYOUH010000112.1:0-3051 GCA_964407085.1 uncultured Candidatus Peribacteria bacterium
CGCCGCACTACGTGGTCTCATCGGAATCCGGACCGGACCACGACAAGACGTTCGTAGTAGCAGCCTATCTGGGGGATAAGCTCATCGCCCGGGGAAAGGGCGCATCGAAACGCAAGGCCGAGGAGGCCGCCGCCAAGCTCGCGCTAGCCAAGCTCGCGAAGGTTCACAAAAAAGGTAAGGGCGCGTAGGATGCTCCCAACGAACCCTATGCGGAAAAAAGCCCGTCATTCCTCGGCCTTCACCCTGCTGGAAACGATGCTGGTCATCACCATCATCGCGATATTGTTCGTGGCACTCGAGCCTACGTACCAGGCCTTCCAGGTCCGTGCGCAGCTCACCGATGCCACCGATCGCACCCGACAGGTATTGGAACGCGCCAAGACGCTCGCTCTCTCCGGATATCGTACACCCGGTACAGAACCTGACATGCTCGTAGTCGACATCGACAAATCACGCTCCGCCAACGACCAGATCCGCCTGTGTTCGCAGAAATTCGATCCCTCCTCCATGCCGACCGTCGCGGAGCTCAAACCCTGCACGAATCCTGCGCTGCTCATCGACAGTGTACCGCTGGGATCCATCCGAGTGAGGAACCCGGCCAATCAACTCCTCGGCTTCGTTCCACCCTTCGGATCCTCGGTCACGAATGGCGGCAAGCTCGAGATTACCCTCAGTGTCGGCGATTCCCCAACCGCCAAATCATCCATCGTGCGCCTGACATCCTCCACCAACCGCATCGAAGTGAATCCCCCCTCCCCCACGCCATGACCCTGCGCCCCTCCGACAATCGGGCAGCGTTCACCATCGTGGAGATGGTGATCTCCGTGACCATCCTGGCCATCACGGTCACGTCGGTGTTCTCGCTCATCATCTTCACCATCAACCTCAATTCGCAAAATCTGCTCAAGGTCCAGGCCCTGGAGATCGGTCGCGAAGCATTGGAAGCGGTCCGCAACGTGCGCGACACGTCCTGGAAGAACAATCAGAAATTCATCAGCTTCCTCGACAGTGGAGCCACTCCTCCATTTAACGTCCTCCCTCCGCAATTCACCATCGAACCGAACCTCGAAGACTCCACCCAAGACCCGTGGTTGGTCAAGTACCTGAGCGCCGTCACCGATCCGCCCGCTCCCTCATCCTACGCCGCCATCCGGCTCAACTACATCGGGGACAACGTCGGCACCCCACCGAAGTTCGCCGCTCGTGGACTCGCCCACAGCACCACGTTCCTGCCCGCCTACCGTCCCTCCCCGTTCTACCGCTTCGTGGAAACCGAGCCGATGGACAGCGCTTCAGAGCCTCCGGTCCCCCAACGCGATGGACGATCACAAGCCTACAAGGTAACCGTATACGTCTACTACGAGTTCAGCGGCAAGCTGCGCAAGACCGAACTCACCGAGATCCTCACCGACTGGCGGAAAATATAGGTGAATTCGAGCTGAGCGCGAGTGACACGAAGCGCGAAGCCGAAGATCCCATATCCCGGACGAGTGAAACGAGATCCGGGATCCCCTCAATCACATCATGCTCGAGAAAAACCTTAAAAAACTAGGAGTGATAGAAACTTCTCAAGCCTTCACGCTGGTCGAACTCATCATCGCCATCGGCATCTTCGCGATGTTCATGGCCACCGCCATCTCGGCCTACCTGCAGCTGACCGTGGCGCTCAAGCGCGAGAATATCGACCGCAAACTCTACGGCGAGATCGAATCGGTCATCACCGACATCCAGCGCCAGGCCAAATTCTACGATATCGATTACGCAGGGTATCCGGCCGGCATCTCCTTCCCCTCGTCCGAGCTCCTCCTTATCAGCCACGACGGGAAGTCAAAGATCCGCTATGCCAAACCATCGGGCCAGGAAACGATTGGCGTGGAGAAGCAGCGCCTCGATCCCGTGACTGGAGCGTTCATCAATGAGACAGGATTCATCCTGGGCGAGCTGCAGGATCTGACCTCCAACGAGATGAAAGTGAAGGATCTCAATTTCTACATCCACCCCCTCCAACAAGCCAAGGTGTCGAGCCCTAGTGAGCCCATCATCTACCAACCCAAGGTCACCATCGTCATCCGCGGCGAGATCGACAATCCCTTCCGTCCCGACCCTCGCGAATTCACCGTCCAGACCTCCATCTCCATGCGCCACTACCAATGACCCGTTCCCCGACCTCCAACCGGGCGCCGGGCAATACGCTGATCATCGCGATCCTCATCACGACCCTGTTCATCTTCATGGTGGTAGGGGTGATGACGCTCATCGTCCAGAGCTCGCTCAATATCGGCGCGCTCGAGAGTGCCACGCGGGCCAACTACGGCGCGGAGTCGGGCGTGGAGATCGCCTCGTTGTGGCTGCGCGACCACCAGCCGGGGTTCCAGGATGCGACGACGTTCAAGCTCGGCACGCCCATCACCGATGTCGAAGTGGAGATCGAGGCTAGGACCGCCCGCCTGCCGAAGGATACGAAAGCCCTGTGGAACAAGCCGCTGGGAAAACTGGAGACCGCTAGTATTCCCCTGTTTTACGATGCTGGACGGAGTGACGACGTCTCTCCTCTGCAAATCGCCAGTGCGCTGAAGAGTCCGAACACCCCTTCCTCGTTCATCTTCACCTTCGATCCCCCCACCGCCCAGTTCCAGTGGACCGTCTTCGGGTTCACCGATGATGGCAGCGGAGTCCCCGCATCCGAGAGCGTCACCGGCTGCGTCGGAGGGACGGAGTGCACGGGAGTCGCCGGGACGCAGATCGACGAGAACACGACGGGCAAGTTCAACAAGAAAGACGGCAGCGTCGACACAGCCGTGTCCTACTACATCCGCGACTTCCTCTCCTCCCATACCCAAGCCTACCTGGTCATCAGCAACGTCGACCCGGACGGCAATCCGCTTAACTGGCGCATGGACTATCTGGGCGGCCAGCAACTCGCCGACGACAAATTCGTCATCACAGCCAGCGGCAAGAACGGCCTCTACCGCCAGACCCAGCGCGCCGAGATCCCCTTGGGCGAATTCCTGCCCTTCTTCCACTTCGCGATCTTCAGCCCGGGGTAGGATC
>CAYOUH010000113.1:0-3033 GCA_964407085.1 uncultured Candidatus Peribacteria bacterium
CCGCAATCGATAGGGCAGGTCGTGGGATTCTCGCCCTTATTGACTTCGCACAAGCCATTACCGCAGTCGGGGACGCACTTGCCGTTCACCAACTGCTGACCCGCAGGGCATTGGTTACAGGCAGGAGGATTCACCGCGCCGTTGGTACAGGTACACTGCTTGGACACGGGATCGAGGGCGGTTCCTGCCGGGCACTTACAGTCGTTGGGGCAGTTAGCCACGTTTTCACCACGCTCAGGCTCGCAGATGTTGTCGTTGTCACAGCCGAGGCATTCCTTGTCGATATTGGGCTTCTGGATGCTGCAATAGTTGTTCCCGGTTCCCGTCACAGAGCACTGGTCATACAGGTCGTCTGTATCGCTTCCATCGCCACAGTATCCGCAGTCCTTCGGGCACGTCGTGGGGTTCTCTCCCTTGTCGGGCTGGCACATGCCATTACCGCAGAATTCGTTACACAGCGGTGGGTTGGTAGCACCGTTATCGCACTTGCACTGCTTGGTTACCGGATCAGGTGAGGTACCGGCAGGGCAACCGCACGCTGGATTGTATGTGCCCGTGGTGTTCGAGGTTGCACAACTGGCCGTTCCGTTGACGGCTCCGCCCACACACTGGTTGTTCACACACTTCGCCTCCAAGAAACAATCCGCCAGGCTGTTACAGACGGGCCCCGCATTCCCGATCTTGCACGAATCGTAAACGTTATTTCCATCGGCATCACCGCAGCGCATCGGCTTACAATCATTGGGACAGGTCGTCGTGTTCTCTCCACGTTCGGGTTCACAGATGCCATTGTTATTACAACCGACACAGTCCGCCGCACCGTTGGCGATGAGACAGGTAGTCCCACTACACGCCGCACCGGGGGCGCATACCGCACAGGAGTCGTTGAGGCCGTCGTTATTGGTGTCCTTGCATTGGCCGTTGATGGGATTGCGGGTCCAGGTAGTTGCGCCGCACATGGTAATAGGCGTGCCTGCGTTAGCCACATAGACGTGGGTTTGGTATGGGCCGTACTCGGGACTTCCGGGGGCATGGCGCGAGAGATCTACCGTAGCTTTCCAGGTTCCATTGCCCATGTTCGTCCCCGGATACCAGACCAATTCATTCTGACCGTTGACATCGCTCCAGGTCGGGAACGTTACCGAGGTGGCATTCGTAACCCCGTAGGCAAAGAGATCTACCGTACTGCCACCGTTCACGACGGGCGTGGAAACACCGACGCTCGTACATGCGGGAAGCGTGGGAGTACAGGAATACTGCAGCGGATAGGTCCCGAACCAATAACCATCCGGAACGCCACCATAGCGCACGTCAAGAAAGTGAGGAACATACCCCGCATCGGCGTACGGATTGCTATCGTCCAATTGGTAAGGGAAGTTGCCATACCATATATCCACCTGTGAAGCACAGTCGGGAACGTTGATCTCGATCGTGACTGTCTCACCTGCACAGATGGTAAAATTCTTGCCATCGAAGAATTGTTGGGTCGACAGGCGGTGGTCATTCATCTTGTAGGATGAGAAGCCCATCGAGACTGATTTGTCCGTGTCATTACTGATGGTCACTCGAGCCTTACGGGTCTGCGGGTTGATAGTGAACTGATCTCCACGATGAGTGAATCCGTTGCCAAAATCCCACAGGCCCAAAAAGCCATCCAAGTCATCATCCCACGATCCGTTCGGGGAACAACTGCCTCCTGGTGGTGGAGGGGTTGGGGTTGGGGTAGGTGATGGAGTGGGAGAAGGAATGACCAGTCTGCAGTCCGCATCTCCGATCTGGGGCTGGCGGCCACAGTGCACCACTGCACTACAAGCCGTATTGTAAGCATTGAATGAGATATCCGGACTCGTGTCCACGTACCACCCGGCCGGGCAGGAAAAATCACATCCGCAAATCGGACCGACGACCTGGGCATTGCAGTTATCGCGGGGGATATCCTGACGGAGAACTTCACAATACGGTTGCTGCGCCATCGCGGAAGGAGTTGCGCTAAACGCGAGACCGAGTGTGATGACGCTGGCGCAGAGGAATAGGACGCGTAGGGCTCCAGGCGAAACGAAAACGTGAGAGCCTGGACGGATGACTGGGGAAGACATGTTTTTTTGTTATCGCCTAAGCATACGCTTTTTTACTCCCCACGACAAGCGACCTGGACACGAAAGAGGCGGTCGCCTACGGCGACCGCCTCCATACTCACAAGTCTCCATTCCTCGGGTTTTCCTACCTCGCCACGGAGCTGAAGATCGCGTCCCCGATGGCTTCTCTGAAGCCTGGGAAGGGGCTCGTCAGGATACTTGCGTCGTAGCGGACCGCGACGGCGGCACCCTTATCCGCATCCTTCGACGGATCCCCGACGTACGTGCGGTTCTCGAGGAGCCGTGCGATGCTGCCGTAGATCGAGCCGGTGATGACCAGCTTCACGGGAGACTTGGGCTGTCCGACCGGATGGATGACCTGGCCGTTCTTCGCCACGATCGTGGCGCGCAGCTCGCTGACGTTCCCATCGATGATCACGTTGCCGTTCTCGACGACGAAGGCGACGGCACCGTTCGTTCCGGGGGCAGAGGTGATGTTGCCGCTGATACGCAGGTCACCCTGGCTCACGATCACCGTGGAGCGTTCGCGTACCTGGAAGGAGTTGGCGATCGTCAAGCCGTTCGTGGCGGTATAGACGCGCGCTCCGTCCGGACGCTTACCCAGGTTGCGACCGAAATCATCCTCAGAGGAAACGATGCTGGACGACCCCTGGTTGGCTCCCCGGATGACTCCGGAGGTTCCCTGCCCGATCTGCTCGGTATAGTCAGTTCCGCTGGAGAAGCCGAAGAAGGTCGACAGGTAGCTCGTGATGTTACGGATGGCTCCCAGGAACACGCCGCTGACATTGAAGTAGTCCTGGTCGGATCCCACCGCTCCGCCGATCTTGTTCACGTCGGAGGAATCGACATCACCCGTGAAGTACACGCTCCCCGAGTTCCCCGTACCCACGAAGGACTTGGAGACGATCAGGCCGTAGATGTCGTTATTCGTCGTCGT
>CAYOUH010000114.1:0-1461 GCA_964407085.1 uncultured Candidatus Peribacteria bacterium
GAACCGCATACGAATGGCTACCGAAGTGGAGGTAAAAATACTGGATGTTGATCCCTCCGCGATCAGGGCGAAAATGGACGAATTGGGGGCAGAGAAGCTCTCGGAAGAACGCCTGACGGTGGACTGGTTCCGTCCGGCGGATGTCGATAATGACGACGTCTCGCGCTGGTTCCTGCGCGTGCGCGGATCCTCGAGGGGAACGACGGAGATCACGTGGAAGAGCAAGACCGCGCAGGCCGATGGCGCTCGCGTGCATGAGGAGATCAACCTGGCGGTTGATGATGCGGACAAGGCCCGTGATTTCTTTCACGCCCTGGGGTTAAGTGATGCCGGCCATCAAGAGAAGGACCGAATTACTTGGACGCTTCAGGAGTGGACGTTCTGCCTGGATACCTATCCAGGCATGTCACCGTGGCTCGAGATCGAGGGGCGCGATGGGGCGCACATCCGCGAGGCTGTCGCCTTGTTGGGACTTGTGGGCCATGAGAGTCTCGTGGAAGGAGAACGCGTGGCCATTTCGACGAAGTACGGACTCGATTGGTACGATATGCGCTTCTGAACATGGCCACCACGATCTACATTCTGCGGCACGGACAGACCACGAGCGACCAGGAGGATCGCTACGGAGGCTGGCACGAGGACGATTTGACGGAACAGGGCATGGCCCAAACCGAAGCCGCCGTGACGAAGCTCTTGAACCTGGGCATCGAACGCATCCTGTGCAGTCCGCTGAGGCGTGCGCGTCAGACCGGAGGCATCGTGGGTGAAGCGCTCGGATTGGAAGTGGAGACATGGGAAGGGTGGAAGGAGCACAACTGCTACGGGATCCTGACCGGCATGACGAAGGCAGAGGCTCGGGACAGGCACCCAGACCTCGTTGAGATCGTGCATGACCAGGTCCTCACCCTTCCTGGAAAAGAGCCGTACCCCGACTTCATGGCGCGACTCGCCAAAGCGCTCAAGGAAACGGCTTCGTTGCCAGAGCAAACCATCCTGGTCATCACCCACAGCGGACCGATCCGCACGCTGTGCCGCGACATCCTGCAGGTCGGCGCGTTGAAAGAAGTCGCTGATTGTGCTTTACTGCGGCTGTCCGTTGTCGATGGCCGCATAAGCCTCGATGCCTCGGATGGAATAGAATTCGCCTAAACCTATGCCCACGTACGAAACCGTCATCGGCATCGAGATCCACGTGAAGCTCAACACGGAGAGCAAGATGTTCTGCAGCTGCAGCAACCGTGCATTCGGTGCGGCAGCCAACTCCAGCGTGTGCCAGATCTGCATGGGATTCCCAGGGCTCCTGCCCGTGACGAACCAGCGGGCCGTGGAGCTGGGCACGAAGCTCTCCCTCGCGTTGGGCTGCACGATCAATGCGGTGAACAAGTTCGATCGCAAGAACTACTTCTATCCCGACCTGCCGAAGGGCTACCAAATCTCGCAGTTCGACGTGCCCTTGGCGGA
>CAYOUH010000114.1:1561-3030 GCA_964407085.1 uncultured Candidatus Peribacteria bacterium
AAGGTGGAACTGAAGAACATGAACTCGTTCGCCGCGGTGGAAAAGGCTATCGCCTATGAACAGAAGCGCCAAGCGGAAGTGCTGGAGAGCGGCGGCACTATCGCCCAAGAGACGCGCGGCTGGGACGATACGAAGAACGTATCCGAATCGCAGCGCAGCAAGGAGAACGCCAACGATTACCGCTACTTCCCCGAACCCGATCTTCCTCCCCTTGTTTTGGACGAAGCATTCATCGATGGCTTACGGAAAAGCCTTCCTGAATTGCCTGCGGCCAAGCGCAAGCGCTACATGGCTGAGTGGAAGATCAAGGAGGACGATGCCAAGCTACTCAGCCTCGATGCAGACCTTTCCGCGTATTTCGAGGAAGTTGCCACGCTGACCAAGGATCCGGTCAAATCCGCCAACGTCCTCCTCAGTGTGCTAGTCGCCTTACTCAAGGAAGACAAGAAGGATATCACAGATTCCCCCGTTACCGCCGCACAGCTCGCCACCCTGATTACTAAGGTGGCACAAGGCGAGATTTCCGGTTCGGCCATGAAGGAGGTGCTGGAGGAACTCTACCGCAGTGGGGGCGAGATCGATGCCATCATCGCCTCGAAGGGACTGGCCCAAGTCAGTGATGCCGGGGAAATAACGAAGATGATCGAGGGCGTCCTATCTACGAACGTGGCCATGGTCGAGCAGTACAAATCCGGTACGACAAAGGTCTTCGGTGCCCTGGTGGGCGAAGTGATGAAGGCCAGCAAAGGAAAAGCGAATCCCGCGTTGGTCAACGAGGTTTTGAAGGATTTGCTGGCCAAGGCGTGATACTCCCTATAGCGTAGAAGCGTGCCTAACCACCGTTCTGATGACCCTCTCCCCTAGCGATCTCCTCCTCATCGTCCTCACGTTCTGCGTTCTCCTGCTGACCGTGTTCGTCATCGTGCTGATCACGAACCTGACGCGCATTCTGCGCAACGTTTCGAATATTACCGAGAGGGTGGACGACCTGAGCTTTTCCCTCAACAATTTCGTGAAGATGCCTCTGCAGATGATGGGCAGCGTCGTGGAGAAGGTGCAGCAGGCACGCAAGATGAAGTCTCGCAAGAGCAAGGACTCTGACGACGAATAGGTCAGAGACTGATGATTCCCGATCGAAGATACGAAAAAGGCCCCCGATATCGGGGGCCTTTTGATTGCTCACGCGGGAGGAGAGCTTACTTGATGGCGGTGGTGGCACCGGCGGCATCCAGCGCAGCCTTGGCCTTGTCGGCCTCTTCCTTGTTCACGTTCTCCTTGACGGGCTTCGGAGCTCCATCGACGAGGGCCTTGGCCTCGCCCAGTCCCAGACCGGTCAGCTCGCGGACGGCCTTGATGACGTTGATCTTGTTGTCACCGGCAGCGACGAGCTCGACGGTGAAGGAGGTCTTCTCTTCGGCAGCCTCACCTGAGGCAGCGGCTCCGCCAGCGGCAGCCATCATCATGGGGGC
>CAYOUH010000115.1:0-3014 GCA_964407085.1 uncultured Candidatus Peribacteria bacterium
CCCCGTTCCTGCTCTTCGTCGCGTTCTCGTTCGTCTTCCTGCTGACGGAGTCGGCATGGCAGTCGTTCTACGGCATCAGCGAGCCGTCGAGTGATGGAGGGATCATCGGGCGCTACATCGGCATCGTAGTGGCGCTGGGGATCCTGGTGTCGCTCGCGGTCGGAATCGGACGCAAGGCGCGGCAGCGTTTCTTCCGTCCCCTGGTGACGGAAGGGATCGAGGCATTCCTCGTCGAGACGGCCATCGGGGCCATCGCGCTCATTGGCCTCGTCTTCCTCCTGCTGCTCGTCGGCCGCTATGGAGTGGCGGAGACCTGGATCCTGCTGCTCGTCATCGCGGGGTGGTGCTGGAGGGAGATCCGGGACGCATGGGCGGCCTTCTTCCGCCGCAGCATCGCTCTCCGTTCCTCGTTCGCTGGGCCACAGGTATGGCTTGTTTTCGCGTTCTGCGTCCTCCTCTCCCACAATCTACTGGAACTGATGCGTCCGATCCCGATCGGGTTCGACGATCTGGGGCTCTACATGATCATCCCGAAGGTGCTGTCCGAACAGGGAACGCTCATCACCGGCGTGGACTCCTACGCGTGGGGGATTCTGATGAGTTTGGGATTCAAGCTCTTCGATAGCGCGACGATCACCCTGGTCCTCTCTTCCGTGGCGGGGGTACTGTCGGCGTTGGCCGTGTACGCGGTCGTCAACCGCTACGCTACCTTGCGCGGGTTCGCGGGAGCCCGCATCTCCGCGTTGCTGTCGATGGTCCTGTTTTACGGCCTGCCCACGATCATCTTCCAGTCGAGCAAGGACATGAAGGTGGACCTTCCCTCGCTCTTTTTCCAACTCATGGCCGTGCTCCTGTTCCTCCTCTGGCACGGGGACCGCGGTGAGGATGGTAAGCGTCCTTCGCATCCCCTGGTCCTGATGGGCCTGTTCCTCGGATTCAGCTTCATTACGAAATACACCTCACTCTTCCTGGTGATCGCCTTGGGGGGATACGTGACGATCGTGCTCCTGAGCGACGTGTTCGCCAAGCGGGAGAGTTGGAGGGTGATGGGAGTATGGATCCTGGCCCTGGCACTTCCCTTGCTGCCGATCGTTCCCGGGGTCGCCTATAACATCGTCACGACTCCGACGGTCAGCCTGGCCACGTTCCGCATCGGACCCAGCCAGAGTCCGGTGCTGCCCATCGATCCGCCGCTCAAGGCTACCGATGAGGATGTCCTCCCTGTCACCCCGTCGACGGGCGTGCGCGAGGAACTCGGCCGCTACGTCGGATACGAGGGAGGGTGGCGTAACTACCTGCAGCTGCCCTTCACGGTGACGCTCAATCCCCTCACTTCGGGCATCTATGTCGATATCGGGTTCATTTTCCTCGCGTTCGTTCCTCTACTGGTGTTCGCCTTCGCTGTGCCGAGTACCGGAATGGAAGGCCGGTCGGTGCGCGCGGCATTCGTAGGGATGGGTATCGCGTACTGGATCCTATGGGCGGTCCTGGCCAACGGCGTCATCTGGTACGGCTATGGCGGATTCGTCTTCCTGATCGTGGGCGTGGTGGAGGTGCTGGCCTTCCTACGGGTAATAGGCTGGGCGGGCCCCGCGGCCTACGCCGTGCTAGGGGCATGGATCGCGCTCACGGTGCTCATCCGCAGCGCCTACCTGCCCGATGCCCAGCTGTCGATCAACCGCCTGGGCCTGGACTACGCGCGCTCCACCGTGATGGGGGAGGATGAGGAGGGCGTGGTCGAGACGTTTGATGGGGAAGCGTTCCTGATGAGCTGGATCCCGACCTACGTCACCATCCGGGATACGGTCAACGCCACGATCAAAGCCGATCCGACGGCCAACGTCTATCGCGTGGGGACGTTCACCAAGTATTTTATCAGCGACAGCTTCGCGCGGGTACTCGATGACAACCAGCTCGATGTCTTCGCCAGCGCGTTCGCCGATCACGATGACGAACGGCTGATCCAGCGGTTCCGCAATGGCAAGTTCCACTACATGATCATCGACACGAATACCGCTACGATCGACTACACGCCGGAGCGGAGTTTGACCAAGAAATACGACGCGCTGATTGACTTCGTGTACCGCAACCCGACGAAGCTCAAGATCCTGGCCAACGATACGGGCGTGCTTTTCGTGGAGATCCTATGACCGACCTTGTCGTATTCGATTGGAACGGGACCTTGCTCGCCGACGCGCGCATCATGTATGAGACCAACAGCATGACCTGCCGGCATTTCGGTAAGCCGGAGATGGAATTCGAAGCGTGGCAGGATATCTACACCATCCCGATCGTCGATATCTACCTTCAGCGCGGGTTTACTCGCGAGGAATTCCTGGAGCACTCCGCGTTTATCACGCGGATCTTCCACGAGGCGTACGAACCTGCCGCGGAGGCCGTACCCTTACGCGATGGGGCGCATGAACTACTGGGGTATCTCGCGTCCTCCGGAATCCCCTCCGTGATCCTGAGCAATCATACGGCCGGGGGCATCCGTTCGCAGCTGGAACGGAAGGGGATAGCTTCGCTCATAGAAACGGTATTGGCATCGGAGGAGAAGGATGATGCTGGAACCGAACGGAGGAAACACCTGCGGCTGCACCAGTACTTGGAGAAAAATGGGATCGACGCATCGCGGGCGATCATCATCGGTGATACGGATGAGGAGGTGGATATCGGGAAGAGCCTGGGGATGAAGACGGTCGCCGTCAGTGGGGGCTTTCAGTCCGAGCGCAAGCTGCGACTCGCCGATCCTGACTTCCTCGTAGGCTCCCTCTCCGAGGTGATCAGCGTCCTGTAGTTCCCACCTGTGTCTTCACAGGATGCCGGTTTACGGTACAATAGCCTGGTTAGCACTCTCATATCAGCTTTGCTAAGATCTTGCAGAAGTTACTTAATCGTTGATGTCGAAAATGGCAAAGGACTACTACGAAACCCTCGGAATCGCGCGCGGAGCCAGTGAGGACGAGATCAAGAAGGCCTATCGCAAGCTGGCGATGAAGCACCACCCTGAC
>CAYOUH010000116.1:0-2991 GCA_964407085.1 uncultured Candidatus Peribacteria bacterium
TTGCGATGAGTGGAGAATACTATTTATAGTTATGGCACTGTCTCCCAATCGAGATGCGCAGCTACCCATAGGCTCGGGAAGGAGGCGAAGTGGTAAGGCGCAAAAGGAAAAATTGGATATAACAACCCGGGAGCTGAACCGTGCTCTAGACAAGGGTCTGATAACTAAAGAGGAGTACGACCGCCTGCAGGACATACGGAGATACCGCAAGATAGGCATATCTTGGGACAATACTGCAGACCATGTTCGTTGGACTGGAGAGGCTCAAGCCCTACAAAGAATGGTTTACCAAACAATAACGAGGCTAAAGAAAAGTCTCGAAAAAACAAAGAAATAGAAATCCGTCACTCCTTCACGAACCGAAAACCGAGAATGAGTTTCTCGAGCTCAGCGGTATTCGGATCGTCGATCACCGTCTGGATCGTAGCCGTGTAGCCGTAGTAGCCCTGCGCCGCGTACAGCTGGACATATTTCCGCTTGGGGTTCTTGCGATCGAACCGCGCCTCAAACCAGTGCAACCGCGTGGTCACAGGTTGGTTTTCCGCGTTGGTAATCGTCACGTCCTTTTCCTGCAGCTTCGTATAATCATCCAGATTGCTAGCCGCCAGCGACGCGTTGGCGTACGCGTATTGGATGGAACTCAATGGATTGTCCATGCGCTCCTCCACTACCGACATGTTCCTGACCCCTTTCCCATCCACGCTGTCGTCGCTGAACGCCATGATCACGTTCGGGCCGATCTTGGCCAACTCCTCGGACGGGATCACGCGCCAGGTCTTGGGCGTATTCATCTGGACGGGCAGGCGCTTCGCTGTGACGATGTCGGCGATCTGCTCCTTGGCCAGCTCCGCGGACGACGGCGAACAACTCAGTCCCATCAGGGGCAGGGCGAGGACCATCACCATGGCGGCGTGTCCCAGCCGCAGGGGGAGGGAGGGAAATGCCATCATGCGGGCAGGAAACTGACGAACAGGAACGCGGAGAGGAGAAGCACGGTGAACACCGCGATCAGGATCTCGTACAGCTTGTGATGCACGCCCGACTCTTCGAGCACGACCCGGGCGGAGCTCGCGAGATACAGGATGGCCATGCAGCCCATCGGCAGGATCACGACCCGGTCGACGATCGATAGGAACCCGATCCCTAGGTCAAAGAATATCAGGGTCTTGTTGACCGCGTACGTGCCGAGCAGGGCCAGGACGTAGAACAGGGAAACCTTCTTGAGGGCGGAGGAGATGCTGATCATGCGCGGATTCTAGCACGCGTTGGCACGGTCGCAACGGTCAAAGCAGGTGCATGAAGGCTTTCTTCCCCGCGTACATGGCCTTGTCGCCCTCGCGCTCCTCGATCCTGAGCATCTGGTTGTACTTCACTATCCGCTCCCCGCGGCTCATTGATCCGGTCTTGATCTGACCCGTCCCGAACCCGATGGCGAAATCGACCAGGTACGTGTCCTCTGTCTCCCCGCTGCGATTGGACATGATGGTTCCCCACTTGTTCTTCTGCGCCAGATTGACGGCATCGATGGTCTCCGTGACCGTACCGACCTGGTTCAGCTTGACCAGGAGGGCATTCGCAGCGGACAGGTTGATTCCCTTTTGTACCCGGTCGGACTGCGTGACGAATAGGTCGTCACCTACCACCTGGACCTTGCGCGGCAGATTGGCCATGAACCGCGAGAATCCATCCCAGTCGTCTTCCGCGAATGGGTCCTCGATGGATAGGATGGGGTACTTCGCCATCAGGGACGAGTAGTACTGCGCCAATTGGGCAGAATCGAGGTCGCGCTTCTGTCCCTCCACTTTGAGGGAGTACGTCGACTTCCCGGCGTCATAGTATTCGGAAGCCGCGCAATCCAGCGCGATGAACACCTGCTGTCCTGCCTTGTAACCACTTGCTTCGATCGCTTGCACGATGTAGGAGAGTGCTTCGTCGTTATCCTTGAGCGTCGGCGCGAATCCTCCCTCATCTCCCACCGAAGTCGCGAATCCGGCCTTGGCCAACAACCCCTTCAAGGTATGGAAGATCTCGGAGGCCGCCCGAACCGCATCCGTCGCCGTCGGGAAATCGGCAGGGATCACCATGAATTCCTGGATCTCTAGGCCGGAGCTCGCATGCACACCACCGTTGAGGATATTCACCATCGGTGTGGGCAGGACGAATCGTTCCGCATCGATAGTGCACGGCACCGTGGACAGCGACATGGCGTAGCGGTACAGCGACACGCTTTGGCTGTAGGCCTTGGCCTTGGCGAAGGCCAACGAACAACCCAACATCGCGTTGGCTCCCAGGGTCGTTTTCTGCGGCGTGCCGTCGAGCTCCAGCAGGAGCGTGTCGAATTCGCGCTGGCTCATGAGGTCCACGTCCTTCTGGAAGAACGCGTTGCGGATCGTTCCATTCACGTTTTCCGCGGCCTTCAGTACCCCTTTTCCATGGTAGCGCTTGGGATCGGCATCACGCAGCTCGCATGCCTCGTGGCTACCGGTCGATGCCCCACTGGGCACTGACGCCCGGGCAATGCACTTATCACAGTCCATCTCTACTTCCAGGGTGGGGTTTCCGCGCGAATCGAGGATCTCGCGCGCGGTTATTCTGCGGATGAGGTTCACGTTTTCAGAAGGGAAGGATAACAGGGTGGGTTTAGCACAACGCCTCCGGAAAGCAAGAGGGGGTATGGCCAAAAAAGGTAAAATATGGCAAGATATACGGAATGTAAGGCCCCAAGACCCTATGAAGATCACCGAAGCCGAACGCATCATCCGTGGAGGAGCAGCCCGCTACCAGGAGCTGGAGGAGACCAAGGCAGCTATCCGGCTCGAACTGCGCAAGTCGGGACCCAAGAACCACGCCCAACGCGCCCGTCTCTACTACGAGCTGGTCCGCAGCACCCTCGCGGAAGAGCACTCCAGTGAAAACGGTACACTGTCTCATGAATTCGCGGCCTTCCAGCGGGAATTGCTGTGGCGTGAGTTCACGCATCACCTCCTGTTC
>CAYOUH010000117.1:0-2907 GCA_964407085.1 uncultured Candidatus Peribacteria bacterium
GGGGAGAACCCGCGGCTCATGCGCTTCGCGTTCGGCGAGAAATACACCGGCGGATGGATGCTGTCGGTGCCGTTCACGCGGGGGCAGCCGGGCGAGACGTACGTGTCGGCGTGGCTGGGAGAGGAGAAGGTCGTCGACAATTTCCCCGTGCGCACGGGGACGGGTTCATCGATCGTGAGCAACCTGTCCTTCGCTCCAGTGACGAAGGTCGGCGAGAGCGTAGAGGTGCGCATCGCGGCATCCGCGACTCCCATCGGGGACGAGTGGCATGGCAAGGTGACGAGTACGGTCGAAATGAAAAAGTTCCTGCTTCCTGTCGATACGGTGAAGCTCGAGATGACGACGTCGCAGGTGAAGCGCCCGCTCCAGGCCATGACGGGCGGCTGGGTAAGCCAGGCATACGCGTCGGGGAGTGGGAGTACGCTGCCCGACCTGGAGCAGAAGGTGAACGAATGCGCACCGACGAGCGCGGCCAATTCGCTCATCGCCCTGGCGACGCGCAATGGCAAGGCGGACAAATTGCCGGCCAATCCGCGGGACGTGATCAACCAGCTCAAGGGCGACATGAAGTGGAGCGTGGCCGACGGCGTGGTGCCGGATGACTTCGTCGCGGGCAAGGACAAGTGGGCCGCGCGCATGGGCCTACCGATCCGCACCGAGAAGGCCGGGGATCAGGATGGAAGAGGGACGTTGAAAGAAATCCAGGACGCGTTGGCCAAGGGCGGTGCGGCGGAGATGCGGCTACGCTTCGCGGATGCCAACAGCGGCGACATCGTCACGGGCCACATGGTCACCGTCGTGGCGGTCAGGCAAGTGAACGGGCGCGACTTCATCGACGTGCACGATCCCCTGTCCCCGAGCGGGACGGACAGCTACCTGGTGTCGGAGGGTGAGGTGCTGGGCTACGGCCTGTGGCGCGGCCCGGCGTACGTAGGTTGGGGATTCACGCAAGCTTGGGAGGACAAGGGCATTCCTATAGAGTCGATGGATGACAAGGAGATAAACGGCATCCGCGAGGCGGTGGGCGAGAAGCCGAAGGTAAAGGTGATCGTCTATGGCAGCCACTACATCCCGGTGACCGGCGTACACGTGGGCAAGGGTCCCGAGTGCATGGAGGGCGGGGCGCAGATGCCCCACTGGCACGCCAACGATGCCGGGCGGGCCAAGGCGCTCACGGGCCCCTGGGTCGCGGATCCGAATCCCGGAGGATGCGGGTACGGCAAGGCTCGCGACATCCCCGTGCTGGACGTGGACGATCCGCGGTAGATCCTTCGCTAGCGCTCAGGAAGGAGAAATGAAGTAAGGACATCACCACCCACCACTCTCTTCTTCCTGAGGGAACGCAGTGACCGAAGGATCCCATTAATTGAAGTCGAGATCCTTCGCTAGCGCTCAGGAAATAGAGTATCGTTCTTCTTCCTGAGGAGCGGAGCGACGAAGGATCTCAGGAGAAAGCCATAGAATCATATGCTCGCAGCCGTCTACATCCTGACGAACATAGGGAACACTGTCCTCTATACGGGAAGTACGACCGACCTGGGACGCAGAATGGAGGAGCATCTCCTAAAACCTTGGAGCTTCGCATTCACGGCGCGCTATAAATGCACCAAGCTCGTTTAGTATGACGTTTGCGAAGATCTCGGTTCCGTGCGTGAGATGGAAAAGAAGATCAAGGGTTGGACCAGGGTGAAGAAGATCGCATTGATCGAGGCCAAGAATCCGAAATGGGAGGATCTGCGGGATGAGGTTTTCTAGAGATCCTGCGCTAGCGCTCAGGAAGAAGATACGAAGTGGGCACAGCGCTTCCCAGCACTCTTCTTCCTGAGGAGCGGAGCGACGAAGGATCCCATTGATCGAAGCCGGAATCCTTCACTAACGCTCAGGAAGAAGAGCGTATTTAGCCAAGGGCAACCAAGCTCTAACTTTCTCCTTGCCGATATATAAGTACATGCTAATATGTTTATGAACTAAGAGCTATGGCAGACCTGTGCGACAAGATGGAGAAATTCGGGAAGGGCATCGGCAACGCCAGCCGCTACCGCATCGTGGAGGCGCTGCTCAAGGGCCGCAAAACGGTCGGGGAGCTGGTGAAGATCGTCGGTATCTCCCAGCCTGCCGTGTCGCAGCACCTCAAGACGCTCAAGGCCTGCCACATGGTGGTCGACGAACGCTGCGGGCAGGAGGTCTTCTATACCGTCGACACCGCGCACCTGCTGGGCTTGCTCAAGGCCCTCTCGGAGAACGTGCAGAAGGAACACAAGCGCCAATAGTTCGATTGGCCTGGAAGTCGATCGTAAAAAGGAAAGTCGTACGCTTATTTTTCTCATCCCCTATTCCCATGGAAAACCAGAAAGCATTGAACGTGAAGGTCATCGTCGGCAGCACGCGCCCGGGGCGCTTCGGTGAAAAACCCGCCGCGTGGATCGCTGCGGAAGCCGCGAAGCGCGCGGGATGGAACGTGGAAACGCTCGATCTTCGCGATTATCCGATGCCGTTTTTCGAAGAGTCGGTATCGCTGGGCATGGGAGGTGTCCCGACGGACGAGATGGTCCTCAAATGGGACGTGAAGATCGCCGAGGCGGATGCCTACATCATCATCGCCGCCGAGTACAACCACGGGTACACCGCGGTACTCAAGAACGCGCTCGACTACGCCTACCAGCAGTGGAACAACAAGCCGGTCGGATTCGTCGGCTACGGCAGCGTGGGAGGAGCGCGGGCGATCGAGCAGCTGCGCCAGGTCGCCATAGAACTGCAGATGGCCCCGATCCGCAACGGGATACACATCCCCTGGGCGACCTACATGGACGTGGTTAACGCCGGAGAGGATTTCCTACCCGCGTTCGCATCACTGGAGAGGGTCAACGATGGGTTCCTGTCCCAGCTGGAGTGGTGGGCACGGGCATT
>CAYOUH010000118.1:0-2877 GCA_964407085.1 uncultured Candidatus Peribacteria bacterium
GGTCCGATGAAGGCCAGGGATGCTCCACGCGAGGAGGTGAGGAAGAAGGCCGCGAAGGTCAGGAAGAACACCGCCGCAGGAATCGCCTTGGCCTTGGTGACCCTCTCCGTTCCGAGGAGGAAGGCCTGGAAAGGCATGGCCAGCAGCAGGAACATGGCCAGCGTGTTCGGGAACGTCGAGAACGCTTCGGCTCCGCGGAAGAGGCCAGAGAGCCGCGTCACGTGCTCGAAGGGAAACATGGCGAGGCCGATCAAGGATAATGCAGCGGCTACAAAAGAAAGCACCCACGCGATAGTCCGGCGATGCGCTATGAGCCATGAGGCAGCGGAGCTTCGAACGATGACGAGATAGGCCAAGGGTCCGACCGAATACGCTATGAGTTCCTGATAGCCATAGGGTTGGTCTCGGAAAGCGAACGAGAGCAGGAACCATCCTACGAAGACCAGGAGGAACCAGTGATGGAGATGCATACCCTCGAGCCTTTTCCATTCCCGGACCAGCAGGAAGATGAGGGGAACGAGGAGGAGGCTCGCGAGGAACCAGGCCGTGGTGGTGAAGAGGAAGAAGCTGTTGAACATCTTACTGGGACTGTAAGGAATGTGATCGGGGGCAGGTCTATCTGACATTCTATTTCCTGAGCGCTAGCGAAGGATCCCGTCATTATCGTCCGGATCCTTCGGTCGTTGCCCTCCCTCAGGAAGAAGAGGGGCGCTTCCAATATTTCTTGCCTTTAAGCTTCTCGGGAAGGAGGTCTTCCTTCGTATAGCGTTCATATCCCTTTCCATATCCCATGTTCTTCATGAGCTTGGTGGGGGCATTGCGGATGACGAGGGGGATGGGGAGGTTGCCCGTGGAGAGGACATCCGCTTTGGCAGCCATGAGGGCCTCGTAGGCGCTCTTGTCTTTGGCACACGAGGATAAGTAGACCACGCCGTGCGCGAGGTTGATGGCGCATTCCGGATACCCCACCGTCTCGCAGGCGCGGAAGACGTCATTGGCCACGACGAGCGCCGTGGGCTGCGCCATGCCGATATCCTCGGACGCGAAAATCACCATGCGACGCGCGATGAATAGCGGATCTTCGCCGGCCTCCACGAGGCGCGCCAGGTAGTAGATGGCAGCGTCGGGCTGGGATGCTCGCATGCTCTTGATGAACGCGCTGATCGTATCGTAGTGCTCGTCGCCCGCGCGGTCGAAGCGTAGGCGCTTATCGTTCATCGTGGCCTCCAGGCTCTCGACCGTCACCTCTCCCTGGAGCTTTTCGGTTTGTTCCACCATGCCCAGCGCCTGGCGCGCGTCGCCGTTGGAGAAGGCGATGAGCCACTGCTTGGCGTCGTCGTCCAAGGAAATCCCGGTTCGATCGAGGATAGCCGCCATGTCCTCCTCCGTCAGGCCCTCGAGGCGGAAGACGCGCAGGCGTGAGAGGAGTGCCGGGATGACCTCGAAGCTGGGATTCTCTGTCGTGGCGCCCACGAGCACGAGGTCGCCGCGTTCGACGTAGGGGAGAAGGAAGTCCTGTTGCGCCTTATTGAACCGGTGGATCTCGTCGAGGAACAAAACTAGCAGTTCGCCTTCGGCTTTCGAAGAAAGGACCTCACGGATGTCTGCCTTACCAGCCGACACGGCGGAGAGCTCGACGAAGCGCGCGCCGATGCCAGAGGCGTAGATCCGCGCCAATGTGGTTTTGCCCGATCCGGGTGGGCCCCACAGGAGGAACGAGAAGGGATGCTGCTGGGCGATCGCGATGGCGATCGGTCCCTCCGGCCCCGCCAAGTGGCGCTGCCCGACGAATCCCGCGAGGGTATCCGGCCTGATTCTGGAGGGGAGGGGTTCCATGGAGTAGGAAGTATAGCAGCCGGAAAGCGGAGAGCCAAAAGCGGGTAAAACGGGCCTATCCGTGGTAAAATGATGGGAAATACTTGTAGCCATGCCCAAGAAGGAAATCACGTATGGTGGCGAGAACTACCCCTCTCCTTTCGATGTGCCTATCGTGACCCGGTTTGAGGATACGGGAAGGGCTTTGTACAGAAAGAATGCATCTTCGAAGGATATGCCCCCCGTGATAGGAAGGGAATTTAAGGACGGTAAAGTGTTCCTTTCGTACCGGGGCGTCAATCTCGTCCCTGGAGCCGATAGCCGCTTCCTAGCAAAGCATGTTGCCGAAATCGCCTCGGCACTGGGCCGCGAGGGGCATTTCACGGCCGTTGACGTAGGGACGGGAACCGGGATTTTCGCTACGTACCTTGCTGAGGCGCTGTCCTCCAATCCTGACAGTCAGGTCATAGCAACGGACATATCAGGCAAGGCGTTGGAGGTGGCGGGGATAAATTTCGCCCTTAATGGCATATCGAAACCCCCCTCCCTGAGGAATCGAGATTTGCTGACCGATATTGCCTTGGAGTTCGGTAAGGTAGATCTAGTGGTATCAAATCCTCCTTATACCCCGAGCGATCGTCTGCGCAACAACGGATTCGAACCCGCGTTGGCAAACGACGGCGGTGCTGATGGAATGGATTTGTGCCGCAAGCTATTCAAGCAAAGCAGGGAAACGCTTCGTGCAGACGGGACAATAGTCATACAAATAGTGAGCATCAACGCGGCGAGAGTCATAAAGTGCGCCCAAGATATCCTGCCCTCCGCCAGCATAGGCTACGTGAACAACCCTGCCACGAATAGATCCTGCGGGCTCATCATAGGGAGGGGGGACCTGATCCGACGCTTTTCAACCGGGATGATTTCGTGATCATTCCTTAGCCGTGCTGATCACATGGCTCGGCATCCGTTCATCCGTCAGAACTGAGGAGCGGGTGACGCCAGAAAGTAAACTCTGGTATACTCTTACGAAGACGCAAAAAGCCTTTTAGGCATTCCTCCTGC
>CAYOUH010000119.1:0-2867 GCA_964407085.1 uncultured Candidatus Peribacteria bacterium
TGCGGTAGCCCGGCGGGGCGGTGCCGGCACGTCGCGCGGTGATCGATACCGCCGCTGCCATCGAAGGGCTCAAGTCCGGCCAGATCGGGTACCTGGGACTGGACGTGTACGAGGAGGAGGACGCGTTGTTCTTCGAGGACCGGTCGAGCACCGTCATGACCGATGACACGTTCGCGCGGTTGCTGACGTTCCCGAACGTGCTCGTGACAGGGCACCAGGCGTTTTTCACCGCCGAGGCCCTGCGCGCCATCGCCGAGACGACGATCGCGAACGTGACCGCCTACGAAGAAGGTAAGCCCCTGGCAAACGAAGTAACCGCCAAGTAGTCCATGGATCCCCTGCTCATCGCTTCGCTTATCATCGTGGCCCTGTCGATCGTCCTGGCGTTCTTCGTGCTGGCGATCTTCCTGCGCAACAAGCGTCGGCAGCGTGAGCTGCTCGCGGACGAGACGGCGCCAAACAACCAGACCCCGAGCGGTGAGCACGTGTTCCACTCCAACCGGACCATCATCGTCCTGTACCTCCTGATGCTCGCTGTCGGGACTGCCACGGTCCTCTCCGGTGCCTTCATGTAATTCTTCGTCCTGAGCCCTTCGAGTACTCAGGATAAGCTCCGCGAAGGACCCCCTTCCCCACGAGATTCTTCGTCCCGACTACGGGACTCAGGAAAAAGAAACTCTATCATGCCCAAGCTCCACCCCGACGAAACCATCATCGACCGCTTCGACCACCACTGGATCCGCTTCGTGGCTCCCATCCTGACGTATGTGCTGATCGCGGGAGTGCTGGGGATCATCGGGTATTTCGGTGTGACGGAGGGGGGCACCGCGGCGGGACTGATCCTGGTTATCTTGGGATCCATATTCCTGTGCGCGACGCACTGGTTGTTCCGGTTCTTTTTCAGCGAGGCGCTGGAGGTGACCTACATCACGCAGTACCGCATGATCCACTTCGAGCAGCGGATTTTCGTGAAGGATGACATCCTGCAGATCCCCTTCGACACGGTGAAGAATGTCGTAGGAACCAAGCGCGGCATCTTGGCCAACCTCCTCGGCTACGGCGACCTGACTTTCACGACTACGGGTACCACCATCCATACCATCCCGCGCCCCGACCGCAGTGCGGAACTCATCCAGGAGCTCACCGGACGTCTTACTTCTGCCCCAACTCCTCCCACCCCATGAACGACTCTTGTACCCTCGTCCACCAAACCCCTGCCGAGAACGGCCTGGTCGAACACACCCCTCCGACCGCGCGCATCGAGGCCTTTAGCGATGCGGTCATTGCCATCATCCTCACCCTCCTGGTGCTGGAGCTGCACATTCCCGTCTTTGACTACGGCGCTACGAATGGCGAGATCCTTTCGGAACTCCTGCACCTGTGGCCGAAATTCGGCAGCTTCGCGGGGAGCTTCGTGATCCTGTGCATCTTCTGGGTGAACCACCACCAATTCTTCCACGCGCTGGATCACTCGGACGGCAAGATCCTGTGGCACAACAACCACCTGCTCTTCTGGCTGTGCCTGATCCCCTTCACCAGCGGCATGCTGGGGGAGAACCACATGAGTGCCATCCCCGTGGCTTTCTCCGGCTTCGTGCTGTTCATGGCTGCGGTGGCGTTCTTCCTCATGGGACGCTATGCCTTCCTGCAGTCGCACCTGGTGCATGACGTGCCGGACCAGCTCAGGGCCATGCAGTCCAATCGCAGCCTGTTCGGCGTCGTGGCATACGGCCTCTCCGTCCCCCTGGCCTTCCTATCCGTGTACCTGTCCCTCGCCATCTTCGTCCTCGTGCCGATCTTCTACTTCGTCCCGCGCCGCATCTTCAAGGCGGTGATGGGGTAGGTCCTTCTACGAGGAGATTGGTATAATGGCTATGGATAATTTTCATGGAAAACAAAAATACCTTTCCTTCCCATCTGGTGGGAGCCATTGTCCAGATTGCTGAAGACTATGGAAGGATGCCCCCCGAACTTAGAATGGCCCGAGGGAATGCCATTTTAGGTGACTTGATTGAAAATTTTTGGGAACTTCTGAGACTCTATCCCGACCAAGTTCCCACGAAAATGTATGCTCCTGTAGCTTGGATCCTGCAGGCTCTTCAACGCGTATCCAAGTCCAATGAACTTCCGATTTCGAAATCAGCCACCATCTCTGATGCCTATAGAGCCTATCGCTTTTCAAGAAATGTCACTGCCGGTTTTTTAGCAACCGGGATGTTCGAGAAAATCATGAAAGAATTCGGCCCCAGATTCGTGGATGGATTCTTCTATACCGATGTCCTTGAGCATGTTATTGGTAGTGCCGATCGTTCTCTGACCATCGCTTCGATCACAGACTCGACGGGCCTCGTTTCACGCATGGAGAATTTTCTCCGTACGGATGACGTATATACGAGAGCCCTGAGGCCCCTATTTCAAAAAGCCCGCCCGATCCTTTATGGACAGGATTAGATTAGGTTGCTCCTACGCTTTCCCCTTTCGGATAACCGTAAGTCCCGCCCATGACTGCATAGTGGGCATGATTTCGATGTTGTCGATGTTCACGTGGCCGGGGCGGGAGATGGCCCAGTAGATCGATTCGGCGACGTCGTCCGCGGTCAGGGGTTCGGTGTTGGCATAGGGTTGCCGAGCACGCTCCGCATCCCCATGGAAGCGTACGACTGAGAACTCGGTCTCGGCTAGGCCGGGCTCGATGTTCGTCACGCGGATGTGAGTCCCGAGGAGGTCGGCGCGGAGGTTGCGCGAGAAGTGTCCGACGAAGGCCTTGGTCGCACCGTAGACGTTGCCGCCCTTGTACGCGGCCTTGCTCGCCACGGAGCCGAGATTGACGATGTGGCCCGTATCGCGCTCCTTCATGCGCGGCAGGA
>CAYOUH010000120.1:0-288 GCA_964407085.1 uncultured Candidatus Peribacteria bacterium
AAGCCAGTTGATCCTGCGCACGCAGGTGGACAACCGCGGGGCGATCATCGCGGCGAACGACAGTGATATCATGAAGTTCAACAAGGATAGTTACAGCTACATGTGGCCGCGGGACGGAGCCCTGGTTGCGAAGGCGCTCGACGATACCGGGTACTCGGAACTGACTAAGCGATTCTTCAAATTCTGCGCGAAGGTGCAGTCGAACTACGGGTACCTGCTGCACAAGTACAATCCCGACGGGAGCCTGGGGTCGTCCTGGCATCCGTGGCTCTATGAGGGACGGTACGG
>CAYOUH010000120.1:298-2838 GCA_964407085.1 uncultured Candidatus Peribacteria bacterium
ATCATCGCCCTCGAGAATTACTACCAGCGCTGCCACGACATCGAGTTCGTGCAGCAGATCTATGACCAGTTCGTGCTCAAGGCCGCCAATTTCCTGTGCGTGCACCGGGATGAGGAGACGGGGTTGCCGCTACCGAGCTACGACCTGTGGGAGGAACAGAAGGGCGTCTTCACCTTCACCTGCTCGACGGTGTACCAGGGCCTGCTCGCCGCCGCGCGACTGTCCGAGGAAGTGGGACATCCGGAACACGGCAAGCGCTTCGTACAAGCTGCCGAGGGGATCAAGGAGGCGATGCTCAAGCACCTGTACTGCGAGCGGGAAAAGACATTCGTGAAGAAGGTGTCACGGGACGGGTCCGGTGCCTGGGTGAAGGACTACCAGGCGGACGCCAGCATCTCCGGGATATTCCTGTTCGGTGTATTGCCTGCCGATGACGAGCGGGTGGTGAACACCATGCGGCGGATCAAGGAGAAGCTGTGGGTGCCCACGGGGGTTGGCGGACTGGCGCGGTATGAGAATGACCAGTATCAACGAACCGAACACTATCCAGACAACATCCCCGGCAATCCCTGGATCATCACGACGCTGTGGTACGCCCAGTGGCTGCTGCGCCAGGCCAAGCACCTCAACAGTCCGGAATTGGCTGAGGCGGAGGATCTCATGCAGTGGGTTGCGAAATACGCCTCCGAAGCCGGAATCCTCGCCGAACAGCTTCACCCCTTCACGGGCGAACCGCTGTCCGTGGCGCCGCTGACCTGGAGTCATGCGACGTTCATCGACACGATCATGCTCTACCGCTCGCGGCTCGACGACTTCGGGATCTGCGAGGACTGCAAGGTCGGCCGTTATCGCTGACCGGTATGATTTTCAGCCGAACGTGAAGGCGTAGAGTTCGATGCCGTCGTCCTGGAATTCCAACTCTAACGAACCGACTTCGTTTTTTGGGAAGTCGACCAGTTCGTAGAGGCGATCGCGATCCACGGTTATAATTCCGGTCTTAGCATCCGCTCCGGCATATTCGTTGATAGGAGTTCCCTGAAAGCCCGCTCCCGTCGATACTGGGACGCCGTTGATCGTGATTTTTACTTTGCCTTGGCCGCGCATAACTAGGAATACCTTTTCCGCAGTGAAATTGAGGAGCAGTTTCGCACCCTTCTTCGGCATGGCTCGTTCCTGGTCGAAGTCCCATGGTCCGACGACCGTCCACTGGTCCGTGCCTGACACTGTGGTGTCGGGTCCTCCATACGATCGTTCGCCGCGTTGCGGCTTCCAATCCGAATAGGTGTCTTCTACGAAGCGTTCCATCCTCGCCAAGCCCAAATACGTTTCGGGAGTAATGGATCCCGTACTTCCCGTAGCAGTTTCTTTCGTTACTTCCTTGTCGACGTTCGTCATGCCCGCTTCTTTCAGCAATTCCTGGATCTTGCGCTCGGTTTCCTCATAGGCCCCTTCTCCGAAGTGGGTGTCGCGGACGCGGCCCTGCGCGTCGATCAGGTACTTGGCCGGCCAGTAGCGATTCTTGTAGCTCTTCCAGATGGTGAAGTCGTTGTCCTGTACGACGGGGTAATTAATCCCGTACTGCTTCATGGCGGCGAGGACGCTTTTCTCCTCTTTCTCGAAGGCGAATTCGGGAGCGTGTACGCCGATGATCACGAGGCCCTGGTCCTTGTATTTCGTATCCCAGGACGTGAGGTAGGGGAGGGTGCGGATACAGTTGATGCAGGTGTAGGTCCAGAAGTCGACGAGGACCACCTTGCCCTTCAGCTTCTCCAGCGTGAGAGGTTCGGAGTTGAGCCACTTGGTCGCGCCCGTAAACTCCGGGTTCGGCGCGGTGGGGTAGCGGGTCAGGTCGAGTACCTCGTTCATGGGAGCAGCTTTTGGCCGGATCACGCATTCACCGCTTTCACTGTCACAATCCTTAAACGTGTCAGTTTCCATAATGTTCCCCTCCCCTCCAAATCCTTCCAGTTGTCTTTTTACCGTTTCATTATCCTCGATCTTCGTCAGGCCCGTGCCGTAGCTGGGGAAGGTGTCGAGGATGAAGGTCTGGAATTTGCGATCGAGGCCGAACGTCATGGCCAGGGCGATGAGGATCATGAGGACGCCGAAGGCTTTCTGGACCTTCTCGGTATTCTCCAGGAGCCAGGGGATGCGGGAAAGGAGCTTCCTGCCGCCGACCATGATGGCGAACATGGGGATGGCGGTCCCGATGGAGTAGGCGAGGGCAATGAGCGCTGCCTGCCAGGATACCGAGCTCGTAGCGGCTAGGGTAATGACGGCGGACATGATGGGTCCCACGCAGGGTGTCCAGATCAGACCCAGGGATAGTCCCACGACGAAGCCACCTCCGAATCCTTCCCGTTTGGTGGACGTTGGACTACTGGATGAAACATTGGCCAGCTTCGAGAAGTACTTCTTCGCCAGGTCACTGGCCTGGGGGATGACCAGGGTGAGCCCGAAGACTCCCAGGATGACGATCGCCACCGTGCGCAGGGTATCCCCGCCGAGTCCCAGGACACTGACGATCGCGAATGCGAACA
>CAYOUH010000121.1:0-2770 GCA_964407085.1 uncultured Candidatus Peribacteria bacterium
CGTATCGACCAGGAGGAATTTCTTACCGTTCCTCGACACGATCGTATCCACCGCATCCCGCGTGGTGCCGGGGATGTCGGAGACGATGGCCTTCTTTTGCTGCAGCAGGGCGTTGAACAGCGATGACTTCCCGACGTTCGGCTTCCCCACGAGGCAGAAGGAAATCATCCCTTCCGTCTTCGGCTTCTTGGCGACAGGGACTTCCGCGTCTCCTGCTTCTTCCTTGGCCTTGCGCGCCAGCCGGCCCAGCTCCTTCGACACTGCTTCCTTCAGTTCCACGATGCCGATGTTGTGCTCGGAGGATACGAAGAAGATCTTGCCCAGTCCTAGTCCCCACACTTCGTCCGCCTGGGCCACGATCTTGTCGTTGTCGGCCTTGGTCGCGACCACCAGGATGGGCTTCCTGCCCTTCCTCAGGATGTCTGCAACGCGCAGATCTTCTCCGGTGAGTGGCACCGAAGCATCCACGCAGAACAGTACGATGTCGGAGGCCAGCACGGCCTCGTTGGCTTGTTCCTGGATGACGCCGGACAACGGTTCCTTCCCATCTGTAGCCGAGAGTCCCGCCAGGTCCATGAGCACCGCCTTCTTCCGTCCGATGGTGATTTCCTCCTCGATGATATCGCGCGTCGTGCCATACACGTGGCTCACGATCGCCTTCCTCCTGCCGATCAGGCGGTTGAAGAGGGCGGATTTACCAGCATTTGGACGCCCGACGAGGGCGATGGTGGGGAGGATGGCCACGGGGTTCGGGAAAGCGGAATAAGACCTCGCGGGCATTGTACCGGATCAAGGTCCTACTTGGTACTGGGATTACGCATATCCAACCACTCCTCCAGCATGATCGCAGCCGAGACGGAATCCTTGAGGAGCCGCCGCTCTGTTTCGGAGAGCCCCTGCAGCCGCCTTTCCTCCTGCGAGATCTTCGTGGTTAGCCGTTCACCCACCGCCCCCACTGGTATGCCACAGGTCTTCTCCAGGGCGTCGATGAACTCTTGGGTGACCGTGGTTTGCCCCGTGTCACCACCGGACATGGTCACGGGTAATCCGACGATCACTTCCGTTATCTCGTTCGTGGCGATGAGCGCCGCCGTTTCGTGCACCGCCTGATCCATTTCCATGAAGGGGATCGGTTCCTGGGGAAAGGCCATCCTCAAATCCGCGTCGGCTACGGCCACCCCGATGCGTTTCAGTCCGAAATCGAGTGCGAGGATCTTGGCCATGCGACTACTCGGCTACGACCTCTACCTCTAGGGCGACCTTTTCCGTTCCCAGGATGATATCGACGCGGTGCGTACCCACCGTCTTTATGGCAGCACCCAGATGGACATTCTCGCCCTTCAGTTCGACTTGCGCCGGACCCTTCACGGCCGCAATGACGTCCTTGTCCGTCACTCCTCCGAACAGGTGCCCCTTGTCCGAAGCCTTGCGCGACAGTGTCACCTTCCCCAACTTCCGCAGCTTGGCGGCGGCTTCCTCATGGAACGCTTTGAGCTCTCCGGCATGGATCATGGCGCGTTCGGCCTTGGCCCCGCGTTCGTTCTCCAGCTGCTTGGTGATCAGCTTCCCCAGCCCCTTTGGCAGCAGGAAGTTCATGGCGTAGCCGTCCTTGGCCTCGATGACCTGGTTGGCTTTGCCGACGCCGGGAATGGTTTTGAGCAAGAGGATACGCATGAGATTCGATAAAAAAACGCCCGCAGTATAGCGGGCTCGGAGAAGGAAACAAAGCGCTTACCCCGGACTGACGCTCGGACCCACCTCATCTCCTCCGGCGGCTTCCCATCCGAGCGCCCACCGCAGGAAGTCTAGAACAGAAAAAGGTTCCGACAGGACGTGTTTCTCAGCACGGTAGCTCAGCGCCAGGAACGCCAGACGATCCGAGAATGCGCGCATGTTCTTCATCTCCAGGCCCTTCACTGCCCCGTCGCGGTAGTGGTAGTAGTACAGTGGCTGGTAGAGGAAGATGGCAGGGACTTGATCATCGAACAGCGCCTCGAGCCGACGCTCAGCATCCTGTCTCCTCTGCATGGCGACGGCCTCGTCGTTCGTGGTGGCAAAGGGATTGCGGATCTGGGCAAGTAATCGGTCCGCGGTCCCGCTCGTGAGGTTGGACAGATTCAGGCCGTTCTTGCCTTCCTGGCTGGAGTGCCAGAAGGGATAGGTGTCGAGATTGTAGTCCAGGCTCTGCCCATAGAGCAGCAGGTCGTAGGTCTTCGCCCGGATGCGCTGCTGTAGTTGCTCAGGGGGGAGGACGGTGACGGTCAGATCCACGCCCACCTCACGGTACTGGTCGCGCAAGGTTCCTGCGATATCGACATATGCTTGAGGACCGTCGGCCGTCAGGAGCTCGAGTTTGAGTGGTTCGCCTTTGGGATTGGTACGGATGGGATGGGGAACGGGCGGCAGGGATCCATCCGGGTTCGTAGGAGTAGGGCTCGGAGTGGGAATGGGTGTTGGTGTGGGGCTGGGTGTCGGAGTGGGAGTAGGAGGAGTCGTAGGAGCAGGGCTGGACTGGGGGCTCGGAGCGCCAGGTACGGCAGGGGCGACCGGTGTCGCGGTGGGAACGGGCGTTGGAGTGGGGTAGCGCCAATGGGCGCCGTGTAGCGCACCGTTAGCACTCTTGCGATCCGTTTTGTAGATCCAGTAATCGCTCTTGTCCTCGAGGAACGGCGTATCGATGCGTTTGGCGTCCAGGACGGATTTCAGGATCTCCTGCTTATCGGTGGCCAGGAGGAGGCCCAAGCGGACATTACGATCCGTTAATTTGGAG
>CAYOUH010000122.1:0-802 GCA_964407085.1 uncultured Candidatus Peribacteria bacterium
ATTGGTTCAGACGTCCTGATGCCTGGTAGGCTCCTACTCGAATGTCGTCGATGACAGGGCGTTCGCTTCGGTCAGGAACTCTTTTGCACTGGCCAGTTGTTCCTCCGTTTCCGCCTTCTCCTTCAGCGTCTTGAGCCGCTTGCGATAGATGGCAGCGGGAACGGGTTTCCTGTACTGGACGAGATTGTTCCCCCGCCAGTCGAGGTAGGCCAGGTAATCCGTATTCAATTGCACTTGCGCGGACCAGAACCCGACCCACAAGCCCTTCACGGTAGCGGGGCTGGTCGAACACATGCCGTCTATCATCGCGGCCCAGTTGGTGAAATACTTCTCGAATGTTCCACCCAGCCTGGTATCCCAGGCCGCTTCCTCGTCCATGACCTTCTGCATTTCGGGTGTGACCTTCTTCATGCGGACGAGGCGCTTGCGGAAATTGTCGACGAGTCTCTGGTCGCGGGCGCCCGTTTTGGCGCTCTTTTCGATCTCCTTCATCGTTTCCTGGAAACTCGTGACGAGATCCGCCTGTCCCTCCAGGCATTCCTGCATCGTACCCGCTATCGTTTCCTGGGCAAACGCGGGCGATACGGAGGTCATGGCAAACAGACCGAGACCGAGCGAGGCGAGGAGTTTCTTCATGGGAGAGGGAAAGAGGTGTTTATATCCTAAAACTATATTAATTCCTGTCAACTCTCCCCCTTGAAAACCACCTCCTCTTGTTCCTTGATCTGTGCCATGCGTTCGGGCTTGCGGTTGCCATACTGGG
Organism: uncultured Candidatus Peribacteria bacterium; assembly: GCA_964407085.1. Classification (GTDB taxonomy): domain Bacteria; phylum Patescibacteriota; class Gracilibacteria; order JBDHUY01; family JBDHUY01; genus CAYOUH01. Next base: position 764 of record CAYOUH010000122.1, read on the forward strand.
CGGCGAAGAACGTATCGATGATCTCGAGGTTGCGCTCGA
>CAYOUH010000122.1:812-2763 GCA_964407085.1 uncultured Candidatus Peribacteria bacterium
TGCCCCCAGCTGGCTAGGCACAGCACGTTGGCGTTATTGATGATCTTCGCATAAATGGCGGTCTGGGGCACGAGGGAAACGACCGCGTAGGCCCCCTTCACCTTGTTGGCCGTGATGCAGGAGCCCGTTCCCGAGCCGCAAACCGTGACACCAATTCCACCTTCGCGGACAGCGCGGCGAGCGACTTCCATCGAGATCTTGATATAGCTGTCGAGCGACGGGTCTTCCTCGACCACGTCGATAACCTTGCCGAAGGTGGCAAGCTTCTTTTTGAGTTCCGGGATCTGCGCGGTTCCGTTGTAGTCGGAGCCGAAGAAGATGGTATTCATGGCGGGAGGGATTAAGAACGGTATTGTTCCTCGAACCATTTGTCGCCTTTTAGCGGCCTCCACCACTCCTCGTTGGCGCGGTACCATTCTATGGTCCTGCCCAAAGCGTCGTCAAAGGAAAAGCGGGGTGACCAGCCCAGGTCCGAGCGTAACTTGGTCGAATCGATGCTATAGCGCCGGTCGTGGCCGGGACGATCCTTCACGTATTCGATGGCATCCTCGCCGCGGCCGAAGGCGGTGACGAGCTTGCGGGCTATATCCACGTTTTCCACTTCCTCGCCCGTCCCGATATTGTAGACCTCACCCGGTTTCCCGTGGTGCAGTACCGCATCGATGGCGGCGCAGTGGTCCTCGGTATAGATCCATTCGCGGACATTGCGACCATCGCCGTAGAGGGGGATGGTCTTGCCCGCGATGAGGTTCGTGATGGAGAGCGGGATGAACTTCTCGGGATACTGGTAGGGTCCGACGAAGTTGCAGCTGTGCGTCACGATGGCGGGCGTGCCGAAGGTGTGGAAGTACGCGCGGCACAGGTGATCTCCTCCTGCCTTGGAGGCGCTGTACGGACTGTTGGGCTCGAAGGGGGACTTCTCGGTGAACGACCCGTTCTCGATGGAGCCGAAGACCTCGTCAGTGCTGACCTGGACGTACTTGCCGACCTTGTGGTTGCGGACGGCCTCGAGCAGGGCGTAGGTTCCTAGCACGTCGGTCACGATGAAGGACTTCGGATCGACGACGGAGCGGTCGACGTGCGTCTCGGCGGCGTAGTTGAGGACCGCATCCAGCCCCTTCGCAAAAATAGGTTCGAGCACGGCCTCATCGGCGATATCGCCCTGAACGAACGAGTAGCGCGGATTGCTCTCGAGATCCTTCACGTTCGCGAGATTTCCGGCATACGTCAGCTTGTCGAGGTTGATCACCTCGTAGTCGGGATATTTGGCCAGGACGTAGCGGATGAAGTTGGAGCCCATGAATCCGGCTCCGCCGGTGACGAGGATGCGCATAGGAACGAAGCTATTGGGATGGATGATTATGTGGGGCGATGATCGCACGTACGGCCTCTTCGAATTGCTGGCTGGACGTTTCCCAATCCGGCCACTGGGCCGCGGTATCGAGAGCACCGTGCTTTAACCGCGCGAGTAACTCGGGGTCCTCATGGAGCGAACGCAGGTGGGCCTGGACGGCTTCTTCGTCTCCCTGGCGGGCCACGAGGGCGTTGTGTCCGTCGCTGATGTACTCGTCATGGCCCGAGACATCATAGACAATGGCCGTTCCTCCGCAATGGAACATCTCCAGCGGGGGTCCGAACATTCCCTCGACCAGGCTCAGCTTCACGAGGACATCGCAGGAGCGGTAAATAGCCGGCCCGTCGGTAATAGGTACACGGGAGAAAACACGATTGATTCCCGGGACGGAGGTAACGTCGCTGGAGGTGAAGAGCCAGAGCTCATCGGCTATGCCGCGGCATAGTTCGATCGTCTTGGCCACGTTCTTGAAGGGGACTTCCAGGGGGCCCTCGACCAGCACCCTGAGCTTCCCAGTCTGGCGGGGAGCGATGACAGGACCGTCGGTACGATAGAGATCCTTGCGGATGCCGTTACGCACGAGGTGGGCTTCCTTGC
>CAYOUH010000123.1:0-2724 GCA_964407085.1 uncultured Candidatus Peribacteria bacterium
GACGAGCTTGGGATTATCCGTATAGTTGATGATTGCCATCTGTGCCCGGATTTCCTCCGCGTTGCTGAATGCCTCATCCCGTCGCTCTTCCTTCTTTAGGTCTTTGCTTTGCTTGAAGATCGGGTCACCCAGGCGCTCCGGAAACACGCTCACCCCGGAGGCCTTGTTAAAATATGCCGCGGCTATTTCGTACTTGCGGATCGCCTGGAAGACGAGATCCCTATTCTTGGCCAGTTCAGGCTCCTCGCGGTAGACCTCCATCGCCCTCAATGCCCAGTCGATATCGTCCAACGCCCACTGTGCATCCCTCTTCTTCGCGGCATCCATGGCGCGCCAGGCCTTGTCCAGCTTGGTTCCAACAGTAAATTCGTTATTCAACTCCGTCCGACCGCTTTCAGCCTCGACTTTGGCCAGCTCCCCTTGGGTTGCGGGAATTATAGGGTTTTCCTTGGCTTGCGAGGTCGCAGATTTAGCTGTTTCCTTCGCTTCCTTTTTGTACACCAGGCGGAGCTCTGGGGCGGAAGCGTCGATCCGGCAATGCAGAAGCAGGGATTCCATAGGTATGAAACGTTCCAAATACTATACCGAAAAACGGGCGAAAAACCAAGGCCGATTGCGTTTCCAGGCGGCTTTTGGGATACTCCGCCCATCATGCCCACCCTCCGCGTCCCCAAACTCGTCAAGCCGACCACGCTCTTGGCCTACCTGAAGGCTGAATACGGCTTCCCGACGGCCAAGCGTCTGTTCCGCGAAAAGGCTGTGCGGGTAAATGGGCTGCGGGGTCGGGAGGAGGATGACCTCCATGGGGGGGAGGAATTGACCGTTTTTTTGAAAGAAAAGGCGAAGAATGCGGAGCCGGTCCAGGCGGTCAAGGCTGCCAAAATCACCGTTCTCTATGACGATGCCCACTGTCTCGTCGTTGACAAGCCTGCCGGGATCGCCGTGCATGAAGCTCGCGACGTCCCTCATGCCCGCACCTTCCTGGCCCAGCTCGAAATATTTGGCAAGAAGGAAGGCTTCGAGCCGCACCTCGTCCACCGCATCGATGCCGAGACCTCCGGCTGCCTCGTGGTCGCTAAGGATATCGAAACCAAAGCATATTTCGAAGAATTGTTTCGAAGTAACGGCGTGGACAAGGAGTATCTGGTTCTCGTCATGGGCGTGCCGGACATGGCGAAAGGAACCATCGATACGCCGCTTCCCGGCCGCGACCGGTCGAAGGTGAACGCATTAACCATCTACGAAACGGAAAAGAAATTCTACGGTGACGGAGTAGCCCTCCTGCGCGTGCGCATCATGACCGGCCGCATGCATCAGATCCGCAAGCACATGGCGTCCATCGGCCATCCCGTGGTCATGGATCCGCTTTACGGGGATTTCGCGTTCAACAAGCTTTTCCGTAAGGCCTACGGGCTGAAGCGCCTTTTTCTCCATGCCCGCTCGGTCTCATTCCCTCGCCAGGATGGGAAACGCATTACGGTGACGTCCCTCGTTCCCCGCGATCTCGCCGATGCGTTGGCGCGGGTCTCCTGAGGTTTGGGCTAGGGAGCGATGCTTTCGGTCAGGATCGCGATGAGGAGTCCGATCCCGAGGAGAATGCGGTAAACGATGAAGACCGAAGTGCTGTTTTTCTGCAAGTACCGGATCAGGAACGCGATGCTCGCATACCCGGAAATGGCGGCCGTAACGATGCCCGCTGCGTAGGAGCCGGCCATGTCGGGGGTGAGGGCGGGGAAGATGGAAACCATCTCCAGCATGCCGCTAAGCAGGATTGCCGGGATCGAAAGTAGGAAAGAGAACCTGGCCGCGTCGCTTCGAGTAAGTCCCATGAACAAGGCCGCGGTGAGGGTGCTGCCGCTGCGCGATGCGCCGGGGATGAGCGCGAACGCTTGTCCGACGCCGACTCCCAGGGCGTCTTTCCACCCGATATGCTCGCTATCACGGCTATGGTTGGATACCTTTTCGGCTAGGAACAACAGGGATGCGAAGAAGATCTGCGCGGAGGCGATGAGGATGAGGTTCTTCGTCCATGGTCCTTCGATGATGTCCTTCAGTAGCAGCCCGATGATGCCCACTGGCACCGTCCCGAGGATTACTAGCCATCCCATACTACTCTCCCGGCTCTGGCTTCGCAGGGATCGGGGATGGACTACGTTTTCTTTCAGAAAAGAGAGGGAAATGCTCACTATCTCGTGTCGAAAGTACGCGATGACCGCGCCCAGCGTCCCCATTTGTAGCACCGCGATATACGCAGTCCACTCTTCGGGATGCTGCGGATCGACCAACCCGAACGCCCGCCCGAACAGGGTGAGGTGCGCAGTACTGGAGATGGGAAGGAACTCGGTCAGGCCTTGTACGAGACCAGCGAGTGCGGATAGGAGGGGATCCATGAGGGCGGTGTTACTAGGCAACGGGACGCAGTGTAGCGTGAAGGGAGAGGAGGGGAAAGGGAGGACAGGCAGCTAGTGGTGGGCAGCTTGCATTCAGTCCTGCAAAATCCCTTGCACGCAAAAAAAAACCCGCTACAGTACAAGCCGTTGCACCCAGATTGAGTTCCTCCGCGACCGTAATATGAGTAATGATTCAACGCTTGAGGTAGAGGGAATCGCCGTAGAAAAGCTTCCCAATGCTACCTTCCGCGTGAAACTGGATGATCCTAACTACCGGGCTCATGTGGTACTCGCTACGTTATCCGGGAAACTGCGGATGAATAACATCAAGATC
>CAYOUH010000124.1:0-2665 GCA_964407085.1 uncultured Candidatus Peribacteria bacterium
TTGGCCGGGTGGTGGCCAATTGTTTTCCACGTATAGACTGTTCTCATCGTTCCAAAGGTATTTCAAGCGGTGTTGCCCATCCCGGGATTGGACGATCATCTTCGTATGCCCTGCGAAATGACGGGAAAGCCCCTCGCGTACGAGGATCAGTTCCCCATGAGCCAAGGCCAAGACAAACTTCCGTTGGTCCAATGCTGATACTCTGTTCGCGGTCCGTCCTTCGGTCCCGGTAATGGTTTCCGAAGAGCTAATCGGCTTCTCTGGATTGGGCTTGAGATGAAGGGTAGTAATACCCTTTTCGTCTGGTCTGGTGGTACGTATCGAGTGCGTATCTATGATCGTAGCAAGTAATTCCCTGGCGATGGATGATGGCTCCTTCCTACTCGCCTGACGATTCATTGCACCGGAGTACCTTTGACCACTCAGGGTCAGGTCGGTCATGATTATTTCGTTGTTACTGTTTACCCCGAGCTCCATGGTCCATTCGTTATCCTGCTGATTCCTGTGGGCATCGTAGCTATTCACGTGCGCAACGATTCGTATGCCCTTTTGAGTCCCTGCCGGAATAACCTGACCTTTCAGGAGATGGATCGTCAGCGGTCTCCCATCCCGGCGTCGTTGAGGTAGATCTCCCGTGGGTACCAATTCTTCAAATAGTTCGGAGGTCATGAATGCCAAGGGTATCCACATCTTGGGAGTTTTCCTTTCTTTCGGTTTCTCTTCTTCTTGAGTCTGTTCATCTTTTTTCTGGCAGGCAATCCAGCGTGGTGTATAGCCTTCCTTAGCTTCGTGTTTGAAGTACTGGCCTAGAAAGAGCGGAGGATCGACCTGAATCCGTCCAAGCAATGCCCATGCTAATTCTGCCGCCTTTCTCAGCTTGGTGGCGGCAATGTTGACGCGGTCCTTCCCATCGTCTGCGAGGAAGCAGGTGATACTGCAGTTGCCACTGTCATCCAAACGGATTCCGATAGTGTATGTCCCTCCCATCGTGATCTTGGTCCATGAGGTCGCCTCGCCTTCGTGTCTCACTTGTATGGACAGCTCACTTTGGTTGGTCGGAGCTTGGGTGACCGTATAGAATGTTCCCGCACCCTGTGTGGCCGGAAACTCTCCTCGGTTAGCCATCGCTGCTAGGATATCGAACTGTTGCTTATCCAAAGCAGGAAAAGGGGCAGGCTCCTTCAGTGTGCCAGGCTCCGCTTCGTCTGGTCCCATCCTATTCACATATGCCTCTTTCATGCCTTCCTTTGGGTTTGGATAAAGTTTCTCTTTATTGTACCATTCTCCCGCTATTTCGCCTCCTGATTACGTTATACGAACATGTTATCCAAGGTCATCGATTTCGTCTCGCAGCGCGGGTACAAGAAGGAGGTAGAGCGGTTGTCCAAGGTCGTCGACAAGATCAATGCCATCGAGCAGGGATTACAGTCGTTGTCCGATGAGGAACTGAAGGCGAAAACCATTCAATTCCGCGAGCATATCCAGAAGGAACTGGCTGCCGAAGAAGCAGCACTCGCTGAGGTGCGTGATCGGCTGGAAGGGAAGGGTGTGCAGGGCGAGGATGGCAAAGTCGTGCTGCTCACCGACGAGGACAAGAAGGCGTTGTCTGTCGAGATGGCGCAGAAGCGCGAGGTGCTGAAGAAGAAGGAAAAGGAAGTGCTGGATGCGCTGCTGCCCGAGGCGTTCGCGGTAGTGAAGAACGGCGCGCGCAGGCTGGTAGGCCAAAAGGCCATGGTGCGCGGGCACGAGATCACGTGGAACATGGTGCCTTTCGACGTGCAGCTGATGGGAGGCATGGTGCTGCACGATGGCAAGATCGCGGAGATGAAGACCGGGGAAGGAAAGACCCTGGTGGCGACGCTGCCACTGTACCTCAATGCCCTCACGGGTAAGGGGGCGCACCTGGTGACGGTGAACGACTACCTGGCACAGCGCGACTGTGAGTGGAATGCCCTCCTGTTCAATTTTCTGGGGCTGACGGTGGGAGTGATCCTCAACGGCCAGGACGAGACGATGAAAAAGGCCGCCTACGGGGCGGATATCACGTACGGGACGAACAACGAGTTCGGGTTCGACTACCTGCGTGACAACATGTCGCAGAGCGTGGAGCACGAGGTGCAGCGCGGATTGCACTATGCGATCGTGGACGAGGTGGACTCGATCCTGATCGACGAGGCCAGGACGCCGCTCATCATCAGCGCGCCGGCGGAGGAGTCGACGGGCAAGTACCAGACGTACTCCCGCATGGTGGGACAGCTGGAGAAGGAAACGCACTACGTGATCGATGAGAAGCAGAAGACCGCAACGCTGACAGAAGGCGGCATCAAGAAGATGGAGGAGCTGATGGGCGTGGACAACATCTACACCGACGCGGGATTCTCGGAGGTGCACCACATCGAGCAGGCCCTGCGTGCCAAGGCGTGTTACCAGAACGAGATCGACTACATTGTCAAAGATGGCGAGGTACTCATCGTGGACGAGTTCACGGGCCGCGTGCTCCCCGGTCGGCGCTACAGCGACGGCCTGCACCAGGCGATCGAGGCCAAGGAAGGCGTGGCCATCGAGAACGAGAACCAGACGCTGGCCACCATCTCGTTCCAGAACTTCTTCCGCATGTACTCGAAGCTCTCGGGCATGACCGGCACCGCCGACACCGAGGCCGAGG
>CAYOUH010000125.1:0-2647 GCA_964407085.1 uncultured Candidatus Peribacteria bacterium
CAATGGCGCTACGGGGTGGCTGGACATCCCGGGCCTACCCTCCGTCCAACCGGTTGAGATCGCGAAGCTGGGGCTGATCCTGTACCTGGCACGGTGGTTGGAGTTCCGTAAGACGGAGGTGAAGTCGGTAGAGAACGGCCTCATTCCCTACGCTTCCATCCTGGCGATCATCGTGTTCCTGCTCGGACTGCAGCCCGACTTCGGGGGAATCCTGATCATCGTCCCGATCGCCATCGCCATGTATTACATTGCGGGAGCCAAGACGTCCCACCTGTTGACGGGGTTCGTCGTCGCGATCGTGTTCCTGACCATGGTGGTCTCCTTCGTCCCGTACGTGAACAGCCGTTTCCATACCTTCCTGGACCCGAGCGTGGATCCCACCAACCGCAATGCCGGATGGCAGATCCAACAGGCACTCATCGCCGTGGGGAGCGGGGGGGCATTCGGTCAGGGATTCGGACGATCGGTGCAGAAATTCGGATACCTGCCGGAAGTGCAGGGCGACACGATCTTTGCCGCGACGGCTGAGGAGATGGGATTCTTCCGCATCATGCTGCTGCTCGCGGCATATGCCTTCATCGCGTACCGCGGTATGATGATCGCCACGGGCGTTCAGGACCGTTTCGCGAGCCTGGTCGCGACGGGGATCACCACGTGGTTCATCTGGCAGACATTGGTCAACATCGCGGTGAACCTGAAGATCTTCCCGCTCACGGGGATCACCATGCCGTTCCTCAGCTACGGCGGGTCGTCGCTCATGTCGCTCTTGGTCGCCGCAGGCATCCTGTTGAACATATCCCGTAACGTCGTCACGCGTGAGAACGTTGTTCACCGGCGGAGGATCGGGGGGGCATATACTCCCCAATCTCGCGCGTATTGAGGAATTGCAGGAGAAGGGTATCAAGCTTGAAACCGATGTTTTGTACGTGGGAATGAAGGGCGCGATGGAGGAATCCATGACGCGCGACCGTGGCATTCCCTTTGCGGGTATCCAGGCGGGGAAGTTGCGCCGCTATTTCGATTGGCGGAATTTCACGGACGTTTTCCGTCTCGTGGTTGGGTTCTTCCAATCCTTACTCATCGTGTCGCGCTTCCGTCCTGATACCGTGTTCGCCAAGGGGGGGTTCGTGTCCGTTCCCGTAGTCCTGGCGGCGTGGATTCTGCGGAAACGGATCATCACGCATGAGAGCGACGTGGAGCCGGGCCTGGCCAACCGCATCATCGCGCATTTCGCGGATACCGTGTGCCTCACGTTCCCGAAGGAAAAGTACGGACCGAAGGAAGTCCTGACCGGCCTTCCGCTGCGGCGCGAGATCATGGATGCTGTGGAGAAGGGGGAGACGAGTAAGAAAACGTTCTTTCCCTCCTCCGCCAAGGCTTCGGCGGGCAGGACCGGATCGGATAAGAAGACGCTCTTCGTCTTCGGCGGGTCGCTGGGGGCGGATGAGGTGAACCAAATGGTGTGGAAGGACCTGGATGGCTTACTCCAGAAATGGAATGTCCTCCACCTGACGGGCAAAGGACACGCCCGACTGGAGCTGGTCCGTGAAGGATATGTCCAGGATGAATACGCGGACGACATTCTGCGCTACTACCAGGAGGCGGATGCGGTGCTGTGCCGCGCGGGAGCCACGACGGTCATGGAATGCGTGGCGATGGGCAAGTACATGTTCCTCGTGCCGCTCGGCAAAAATGCCTCGCGGGGGGAGCAGTGGGCGAATGCGGAGTGGGCGGTACGGGAGGGGGTGGGGGAAATTATTGCAATGCCAGACAACTTTCTATCTGGCTTGAATGGAGATATTTCTCCTCTCCGCCCATTCTTGTGGCACGATTCCTCCGCTGTGCTCCTTCACATGATTACCGATTGTTGTCTATCACTTAGGGCAAATACCTGATCAAGGTCTTTTTCCAGCTGCTCATACTTTTCGAGCGAACCGCCTTGGTCAGTACTAGCGGATGGATCACTAGCCATACCTTTGAATTCGCGTGCCATAAATCCCAGTGCTCCCTTGAACTTATATGCGGGATGACTCACACGTCCACCTTCCTTGTATATCTTTCGGTTCAGGACGTCCGAGATCTGGAATTCAACGGTAAGGTTGGTGGGATGATTCTGGTATGCTCCTTCTTCATACTCTGCCTCGTGCGTTCCATTCCAGTGAGGAATGAGAATCTTCCCGTCCCTACCTATGCGCGTTGCTATGGGGAGGCTGGTTTTGAATTGGTACGTGCGGTACCTGCCCGATTCCCTCGAGTGGGGTTTCCGTTCTAGGCTATGCCGGGCTTGCATCTGATTCGCCAGGCGCTGTTTGTCCGCTTCATCAGCGTTGGGGGCATGGTGATCGATAACAGCTATAAGTTCTTTTTTTGTCGTGTAGATGGTTTGATGAATTGTTTCAGTCGGGGTTCTTTCCTGAGTACCGATGCCGTTATCCTGGAGGATTCTGAGGAATGGGAGGGTGTCCTTCTCATCCTCAAGTTCGAAACTAACACCTATCAAATCATTAATAACGGTTTCTACTGTTTCCTGGCGTTTTTTCCCCAGCTTCAGTGTCATGCTGGAAGGACTTTTTAACCTGGATTCCAAGTTCTTTATCCGTATCTTACGGTTACGTGCCGTCATGACATGCATATCGTTCGGGTAGCC
>CAYOUH010000126.1:0-2569 GCA_964407085.1 uncultured Candidatus Peribacteria bacterium
ACTGTTGGGGAATATGGGTGATGAAGCATAGGCCTCGAATCTTCCCACCTCCGAAAGCCTTTTTCCATCCAGCGCGTTCGTCTTCAACGCGCAAGCCTAATGCTTCATCCGGGTACAGGACGAGCAGGGAACGTAGAGCGGATGCCACTCCTTCCTTAGAGGATAGTCCCATTCCTTCCAACTGCCGCTCCAAACGGTTCTCCACGGTGATTTTCCCCATTTCATCGGCTGCGTCCTTCACTTCGGAGAGCCGGAAGACGCGTCCGTTGTCCAATTCCCCTCCAGATACGGGTTCCCGGAAGGCCCGCGGCGATTTTCCCGTCAGTGATACGCGGTAGTCCTTGCCATCCACATTGATCGATAGGTACTCCTCTCCTCTCCCCAGGTTGACCCTGCGCCCACCGACCGAGGCACCCTCTACGGCCACCACGTTGCCTTGCAAGTCGGTGATGATGGGTCCGCACAGTGGATCCCCGTCGGCATCCGTGATGGGCAGGGTAGCCCATCCGGGTCGACCATCTAGCAGGATGATCGGGGACACCTCGCTCCGCCATCCTTCTATCACTTGATACTCTTTGGATTGCGATTCAGAAAACGAAGTGGGGTCGAGCAGGGCATTTATGAGGGAGAGGGCGGCAGTGATCCGCTGGGAACGCCCCTCCAGTCGGCTTTCGTGTTCATCGATGCCGTGAGCGTGGTCCTCATGGCTTCCTTCCCCTCGTTCCAAAAACTCCCGTGCCCGGAACTTGTTATCCTCCACGATCTGGGACAAGGCTTGTAGTCCCAAACCCAGTTCTTCACAACATGCGAAGATCGCCGAAGCAGGCCCCTCAAGCGGCTCATGCGTTCTGCTTTCGAGATTGCCCGCCAAGATTCGATGGAATGCTTGTCGTTGAGCTGTTGCCTCACTTCCTTCTCCGACAGGCCACGGATGATGTCTCGCGCTCGTTCGATGGTATCAGGCATCCTGCAACTATAAAAAATGACCCATTCTGCCCATTGTACCAAAGTGAGGCGGATCTTGCTCTTCTCCGAGCTATTTCTGGACGCGCAAACAATGCACCTGAGACAAGGCCGGATTTGTGCTGTTAAGCCTTCACACTTGCTTAACAAAGGTACTCCAACTCCCCTGCATAAAGATGAAAAAAAGGGGGGGCAAATGAAGAGACGTAAAATTCCTCATTAGCAGCCACATCAGAATCGGGTAAATCCGGCAACTGTGTCTTCGGCGTGGCCTCTGGTCAGCGATGTCGGCCCCAAGGTAGATAAGGCGAAGGTTGCTATAAATAAAATTATAGTTTATAATAACACATAACATAGAGAACGATGAAGCATTGAGACCGGCCCCACCCACACCGAATACGACGCATGCACTTATGCTCTCCTTACCCATATACATATGAAAAAGCCGAATACCTTCGTGGTCGCCTTCTTCCTGTTCTCTATCGCCTCATTCGGCCTGGCACTTCGTCATGCCCATGACGTTTCGCGTGCGCCCAGCGTGGCTGCGGCGAGCGGTTTGGACATCATGGTGACGAAGACGGATGACAAGACGATTATCGCGGCGGGACAAACCAATACCTATACGCTTATAGCTACTAACGTTGGGACGGTGACAGCCGATTACGCGTATGTATATGATTTCCTCCCGGCCGCCTACGATCCTTCCACGACCATCCTTTCCTGTCCGAGTTGCTACTATGTTGAAGGAAATGGAACGGCAGAACCCTATGCGGCGATGAGTCCCGCACCTGGCCAAAGCGTGATCGTGACCATCTCGGCTAAAGTTCAGTCGGGTGCCTGGCCGACGGGAACCGAGGGAAACACCGGCAATAACACAGCGACCGATACCACGCAGATCGGTACGGCTCCTTCTCCAACCCCCAGTGGAACCCCGACTACTAGTCCTACTTCTTCACCATCATCTTCACCGACTCCTACTCCGAGCCCGACGATCAGTCCTTCTCCGAGTCCGATCCTAACTCCAACGCCCACCTCGACTCCAACCCCGCAGCCGACCACGCAGGAACGCGGCCTCTGGTTCTATGACCGGACGCTGCCGATCGGCCAGGGGAAGATCGATGAAACCCTCACGCAAGCCCAGAAATACGGCTTTAATGCCATCTATTACACCATCGAAGATTATCCTGCGCTGCTCGCACGCAATGACCAGGTGAAGATCGGATACATGCGCGATGCGTTGCGCAAACTGACCGTTCAGGCCAGACAGAAGGGCATCAGCATCGATGCGTACGCGGGCCGCAACAACTGGGGGGAGCAGGAGGGTGTCAAGGATGCTGTGTCTACCACCGAGCGGCTCCCGAAAACGAACGACTCCGTTCCCTGCAATTCGATGTTGAACCCCATACGTTATCGAAATACGAAAGGAACAGGGCCGCCATCCTTACGCGCTTCATCGGAATGCTTGATGTGGTTACGCAACGCATAGCCAGTGACAGTGTATCCATCGGCTTCGACGTGGTAGCTCCGCACTTCTACGATTCCGTGCAGAATTGGACGCCGCAGATCACATACAACGGCAAGAAGCAGTACGTCTATAACCACGTCC
>CAYOUH010000127.1:0-2518 GCA_964407085.1 uncultured Candidatus Peribacteria bacterium
CTTCGGATCGTATTTCGGCTGCTCGGCATTGTGCGCACGGATATAGAGCCCGAGTACCAGCGTGATCCCCAAAAGGACCGTGGTAAAGAGGGACTTTTTGTTTTGCTTGAGGTGCCTTTTCATTATAGGATTTCGGGGCTTCGGATGTCTCTGTGACTTAGCTTTTTCGGATTTAGTATATTCTACAATATTCTGCGTTAATTTCCTAGTCTCATGGCTGACCTATCCGCCCGCATCCCCCCACAAAGCATCGAAGCGGAAAAAAGCGTCCTGGGCAGCATCCTGCTCGAGAAGGAAGCCATCATCCAAGTGGCCGACCTGTTGAAAGTTGATGACTTCTATGCCGAATCCCACCGCCGGATCTATGAGGCCATGCTGGAACTGTTCGACAAGCGGACGCCCATCGACCTCCTGACGCTCACCGAATGCCTGAAGGACAAGAAGGTGCTCGACGAGCTCGGGGGCAGTAGCTACCTGGCAGAGCTGACCGTGTATGTCCCGACGACGGCACACTTGGTCGAGCATGCCTTCATCGTGAAGAACAAGGCGACGCTGAGGAAACTCATCTCCAGCGGATCGTTCATCACGGGACTGGGCTACGACGAGAGCCAGGAGCTGGACCAGCTGCTCGAGGCTGCGGAAAAGGCACTGTTCAACGTCACGCAGGCCTTCATCCGCAACAAGTTCGTCCACATCAAGGAAATCCTTAACCAGCGCTACGAGGAGTTCGCTATCCTGCACGACGCTCCCGACAAGGACCTGGTACGCGGGGTATCCAGCGGGTTCAAATCGATGGACTTCCGCCTGGGGGGATTCAAACCCGGGGACCTCATCATCCTGGCGGCCCGTCCGAGCATGGGTAAGACGTCGCTGGCCATGAACATCGCCCAAAGTGCCGCAGTCAAAGCCAACAAGACGGTAGGCATATTCTCCCTGGAAATGTCGAAGGAGCAGCTGGTCGACCGCGTGTTCGCATCGCTGCTCGGCGTGGACTCGTGGAAGCTCAACAAGGGCATGTTGTCTGATGAGGATTTCTCGCGACTCGGAGAAGTGATGGACGAGCTCATCGACGCAAAGCTGTTCATCGACGACAGCGCGGCATCGTCCGTATTGGAGCTCAAATCCAAGGCCCGTCGCCTGCAGATCGAGCACGGCCTGGACATGATCATCGTCGATTACCTGCAGCTCATCAGCGGGAACAATCCCAACAACCGCGTGCAGGAAATCAGCGAGATCTCGCGCGGACTCAAGGCCCTGGCGCGCGAACTGCACATCCCGATCATCGCCCTGTCGCAGCTCTCGCGTGCGGTGGAGAACCGCCCCGGACGCATTCCCCAGCTCTCGGACCTGCGCGAATCCGGCTCCATCGAGCAGGATGCCGACGTGGTGCTGATGATGTACCGCGAGGACTACTACGAGGAGGACAGCGACCGCCCGGGCATGACCGACATCTACATCCGCAAGCACCGCAACGGCCCCACCGGCCGCGTCGAGCTGAAGTTCTCGAAAGAGGCCATGCGCTTCTACGACGTGGAGCGGCAGCAGAACTTCGAGGCGGAGGATTAATCCATCCCATGTTCGAACCGGGAAAGATCGTGAGGGAATTCACGACAAAAAACGGAAGGTCCGCCGTGATTCGCTATCCCACATGGGAAGATGCAACCGAGCTGCTTTCTTTTGCCAATGAAATGGTGGCCGAGGATACGTTCGTGAACATGTCGGGCATCGAGTACACCCAGGAGGATGAGCAGGCATTCCTGCTCGACGCCATGAAGAAAATGCAGGCGGGAGACAAGGTCCTGCTCTTCTGCTTCGTGGATGGGGAATTCACGGGGAATACGAGGGTGGAACGGAAAGACCAGCGTTTCCTCCGTTCCCGGCACCTCGGCGTATTCGGCATCGCCCTGCGAGCGGAGTTCCGCGGGGAAGGCATCGGCAGAGTCCTGATGGAAACCGTGATAGAGGAATCGCGGAAGGTGATCGAAGGCCTCAGGATGATCGAACTCAACTGCTTCAGTACGAATACGGCTGGACTGGCCTTGTACGAGAAGCTCGGGTTCAAGGAATGTGGACGGCTTCCTGGTGGGATATTGCATAAGGGCGAATACGTCGACCAGGTGAATATGTACTTGGACTTATCAAACCCTGTCTAATGAAAATCGTTCTCTGTGGCTCCATTTCGGCTTGTAGTGAGATCGATTCCGTCGCCGAACAACTCCGAGGCTTCGGACACGAGGTGGAGATCCCCTTGGGGTGCACGAACGTCCAGCTGCGTGGGAGGACGGAAGTGGCCGCCGAAGAAAAGGCCCAAGACAAGATCGAAGGCGATTTACTACGACGCTATTTTCAGAAGATCAAGGATCGTGACATCCTCATCGCGGTCAATCCGGAGAAGCGAGGAGTCCGTGGATACATCGGAGGAAATACACGGATCGAACTGAGCGTCGGACACGTCCTTGGCAAGCCATTGTATTGCCTGTATGCTCCCGGCGAAGTCCCCTACCTGTCCGAGATTCTG
>CAYOUH010000128.1:0-2041 GCA_964407085.1 uncultured Candidatus Peribacteria bacterium
CAGATAGACAATCCCCGGACTCGAGACGGACCATGCGGGAAAGGAGCAAGAGATCATAGGGAGAAGGCGACATTATGACAAAGAAGAATCTACCAGCGTCGCGGATGGACATGGTCGAGCACCTTGGTGTGTCCACCGATCGAATCACTCGGCCAGATATTGAGATCACTCCTCGGAACGTAGGCCAAATGCACGCCCGGGATAGCTACGTGGTTGGCATCGACGTATTCGACATACACTGGAACGATGGAACTGTCGGCCTTTTCACGTCCCCAGTCCTCGGGACGCACGTACACCTGGGTGAAGTTCTGGAGGGGAGCAACCTCCTGAGGACGCTTGAACTTCCCGTCCATATCCAATACCGTCCCATCGTCGTTCACCTGAGAAACGGCCCGCAATACTTGCCCCTGACTCGGATCACCCACCCGGCTCAACGTGGAGAAGGCTACCGGAGCCTCCCGGTAACTGGTGGCGCCCCGTGGAAACCCCTTCATGGCATTGCGCATCGGGACTTTCTCGGTCGGTCCGGCCTTGCCACTGGCATCGACTGACGATGGGGAAGCCGACGAATTCAGATCCGCCGAGGCCGCCAGCACTGTCCTTCTGATTCCATCGGGACCCGTTAGGGAAACGGCCTGATACCCGGCCGGGGCCTTAATGGCTGCGTTTTTTTCCACGGTGAGGGTTTGGCCAGGGGCGAGGCGCGCGAAAGCTTCCCCATCGGAAGGTAGATAAACGAACATCCCCTTTTTCGGAACAATCCTGGCATCTGGAGATTTCGCCACTTCAGCAGTGGGGGACTCCGTGGGATTCGCGACCTTTTTCCCCGCATCCGTCCCGTCACCCTTATCCTTACCCTCCTTATTTTCGTTCCAAATCCCTTCCATGTACTCTTTCAGGCTTTCGTTTTTCGCTGATGCGGAAGCGTCGAGCGCCTTATTCCCCGACTCGACATTAAACACTCCGATCAGGCCGTATCTGGCCCACGTTGCGAAGGAACACGAGATCATGGTTGTTTGTTTTAGGTGCTTCTCTCTTTTATCATGCCATATTTCCCTGTTTTTCACAAATACCACCTGGGGGCGATCTCATTGAACGATGAAGCTCGTTGCTCCGAGCCATGCCAGGTCGAAGATGGCTTTCTGGGTCTCGGCATTCACCGCGCTCTGGATGACCACGCCGAGGAGTTCGTCGCGATCGTAGGAGATAATGGTCACCTTGTCGTCGTAGAAGAACGTGCCCGACCGGAACGTGAACTGGTCCTTATTCACGCAGAGGATCTCGAGGTTGCGCTTGGCGATAGGGGCGGGGAAAAATTCTGCGACAACGGCCTCATTTGCAGAATCGAAGGGCGTCAGGAGGCGGGCCCTGCCCGAGCGGGTTGCGAGGGTATTAGCGAATTTCTGCAGGGCGGAGGGAAAGAGGCGTGACAGGGGATCGAGATTCGTGTAGCCCAGGATTTCCGACGATGCGGAGGCGATCTCGTCGAACAGCGCCGCCACGCCGTCCTTATCCTCGTAGGTGCGCAGCTTAGGGGTGAAAGAGGAAGAGCTTCGCAGCGCTGCGAGTTCGGGCAGGATGCGGCGGGCCGTCTCAGCCTTGGTCTCGAAGCGATTGGCCAGTACCTCCGGAGGTTCGGGCAGATAAAACCGCACACCGGCGCGGTCGGCATGGGAGACCAGTCCCTTGCGCTCCAGGTTGGCGAGCGTGTTGTAGCAGGTCGCGCGATTGATGCGTGCGCGCTTTGCGATGGTACTGGCGTACCCCCCACCTAATTCTAAGACGGCGAGATAGGCCCTGGATTCTTCGAGTGAGAGGTCGAGGTCCGACAGGTCGTCGGTAAGCATGTTGTTGATGATGGTCAACAGTATAATATTCCTTTTTATCCCTTTTTGTAGGCCATTAATTAGTAATACTCCTACTTATCTGTCACTTGTAATGACAGATGGTATAGGCTCGGTCCATGCACAAAGCCTGCCGCGAAAATCCGGAGCACGCCTTCGACGTCACGGAGGCGGACCTCGCGTTTTATGCCAAGATC
>CAYOUH010000128.1:2051-2485 GCA_964407085.1 uncultured Candidatus Peribacteria bacterium
TGCACCGACACTCTGCCCCGATTGCCGATTGCAGCTGCGGATGTCGTTCCGACATGGCGGCAAGCTTCACAACCGGCGCTGCGACCTGACGGGCAAGGAAATCATCGCCATGCACCCCGCGGACGCGCCATTCCCCGTGTACGACCAGGCCGAGTGGTGGGGGGACGGATGGGATGCGGGGGAATACGCGCGGGACATCGACTGGAGTCGCCCGTTCCTGGATCAAGTGGCCGAATTATCGCGCGCCGTGCCGCACATCGCCCTGGTATCCACCAGCAGCGAGAATTGCCGCTACACCAACCACCTGCTCAATTCGAAGAACTGCTACCTAGTGGTAGGTGGATCTTATGACGAGGACACCTATTACTCCCATTTCGCCAACCGTACGCGGTCGAGCCTGGACTGCCTGGCGGTGACGAACTGCGAACTGTGCT
>CAYOUH010000129.1:0-2441 GCA_964407085.1 uncultured Candidatus Peribacteria bacterium
AGTATCGCTCATACTTGACTCAAGAATTACGCCCGGCAACTACGATCTCGCGGTCGAGGTTCCTCGCGGCGCACAGCTGGTTGATGGCTGACATGAACTGCTTGATGTCCTTGATCATGGGATGGTGGAAAGGGTACGGAAGCCGGAAAAAGAGCGGAGCTTCTTGTCCAAGCTTCGCTATGCGGAGTATACTGGTGCGATGGCCTACCGCAAGAGTAAATGGCTCCAAGGAATCCCATAGCATGCCACTAATGAAAGGCGCGACTGCGCCTGGTTTCAACCGGGAACCCGACTACCCTTGGCGGGAATACGATTGGGAGAAGAAGGAGCACACTCTCATTCCGTTGTTTGCCAGGTTAGACAGCGAAGGAAAATTGGGGGAATTCATAGCAGACTGCGGATGCGGTGACCGTCCCGTCTCAAACCTCATCCCTTCGTCTTCCGGGCGCAAGGTCTTCACCTTGGATTCCGATCCCCATTCTCCCCGCGTGCGAAGGAACATACCCGGACATTTCATCCTGGACCTGGTTGGACTGACCGGGGAAAACTCGCCGGAAGCCCAGCGTGTCATGGTAGATATCTTTCGGGCCTGCGGAGGGAAGTTGCGCCGTGGTGCCAGGATTGAGGGTTTTCTCGATTCTATGATCTTTTCAGACATCCTCAACTGGCTACCTGATTACCAGGATGTCCTCAGGAATACCATCCCTTTTCTCAGGCCTGGAGGCTATCTTTTGATCGCCAACCAGCCTGGAAGAGGCCTTCGCACCCTTCACCACCTCGTTTTCAATCAGGAGCCGGACAAGGGTGGGCCAAGCGATAATTCCGAGCTGGCTAATTTCCTGCATTCTCTCGACATGGGGATAGAATCCATATGGGATATGGATAGCGGCAAGCCGGTAGATGCACCGGACCTCGAGGGCCCGTACAAAGATCGATGGCTTGTCTTCGTCGCACGGAAGGCAAGAGGCCCTCTCATTTCTTGGGACCATTTTCGGAAGCTCCGCCAAAGCATCGTATCCCTCTTGGAACGAACCGTGCGCTGACTATGGTAGAATGAACGGAATACCTTCCTCCATGATCACCTGGATCCGCATCATCGTCGACCTGGTCTTCCTCCTCCTGGTCCTAGGCCTGACCCTGTATATCACGACGATCGTGTACACCTGTGGGCGCTGGGAACTGCCGTACGTCCCCACCATGCGGCGGGCGAAGCAAGCCCTGAGTTCCCATCTGAAGCTCCGGAAAGGAGACACCGTCCTGGATATGGGCTCAGGACTTGGCAGTATGCTCTCGCACTTCGCGAAGGAGCCCGTGAAAGTCATCGGCATCGAGCGCAATCGTCTGTTCGCTCTCATTTCCCGTCTTCGCCTCGCCCTGAAGCCCTGGCGGTGGGGTAAGACGCGGGTGGAACGGGGGGATTTCTTCCAGGCGGATCTATCCCGCGCCACGCACATTTACTGTTTTCACATCCCGAAGCTCATCGGACGACTGGTGCATAAATTCGAAAAGGAGCTCCAGGTCGGCCAAACGCTCATCAGCTACAAATTCCCCTATCCCCTCTCGCCCGCCTTCCAGGTGGAGAGTTTCGAGGACGCGCCGGGGAGTAGTTTTTATGTGTACAAAAGAGTCGAATAAACGCTTTGGTATGCCCACTAGACTTACGGTTAACCTTCGTGACGAGGTCTTTCCTCCAAGTTTGAGTCCTACCAATACCGAAGTGCGACTTCGGAATGTCGTAGATGAGGCTAGAGTACAAGTCTCAGATGCTCTCATGACGATCCTCAGAAGTCCGACGGGAAGTAACATAGAGCATAGACTACCTCTCGATATTCAGAAGCGGCTTCACAATTGGTTCAAGCTGTCACAAGATGCACAAATGCTCTACGGATGCCATACTTTCGTACGTTTTCTAGCAGAGGATACTTCTTTTGATCCTCACCTAGCCAAGTCCCCATTATTTGAGATCGATTTTGAGGTATTGCCGAATAACGTTTCGAAATGTAAGCCGGGTGACATAGTGATTTTTTCGAAACGACCAAAAAAAGAAATGCGTGTCTATCGAGGTATGATTCAATCCAGAATGCAAATTCCCAATGGCGGAGTTTTTCATAGTGCGATGTACATTGGGAATGGGAAATTTATATCAAAACTCGGTGAGGACTATTTGGTGGCAATTTCAACATTTGATGAGTTGATGAGCCTATACTCTCATCATGGGGCTGAGACTGCTTTTAAGAGTACCCTCAATTATTCATAACTTAGAAGGATGGCTTCTAAAATGGCCATTTTTTTGGTATGCTTATCGGAACAAATGGACCAAAACCCAACCCCAGTCGCGGCGGAACCGAAAGCAACCGGCCTGTTCGGCGGCATCAAGGCCTGGTATGCGCGGCGCGTAGCCGCGAACCGGGAGAAATACCTCAGATCCGTCGGGCTCCAGG
>CAYOUH010000130.1:0-2414 GCA_964407085.1 uncultured Candidatus Peribacteria bacterium
AGGATGCCCGTGAAGGCGATCATGTTCCGCTCATCCATC
Source organism: uncultured Candidatus Peribacteria bacterium (assembly GCA_964407085.1). Taxonomy (GTDB): domain Bacteria; phylum Patescibacteriota; class Gracilibacteria; order JBDHUY01; family JBDHUY01; genus CAYOUH01. Next base: position 40 of record CAYOUH010000130.1, read on the forward strand.
GCCAGGAACCGCTCAGCGGTAGGCACATCGTAGGAATAGCAATGCATCAGGGCATACTTCGGACGGTGCGCGGCGATGATCGCGAGGGTGTCCTCCGCCGCTTCGCGCGAATGGATGACGATCGGGAGATCATGCCGGGTGGCCAGATCGATCTGCCATTCGAAAGCGTCCCATTGGGCTTTCCTCGCCACAGGATCGGCAGGATCGATCCAGTGGTAGTCGAGCCCGATCTCCCCCACCGCCTTGAGCTTGCCGGATGCAAGACCCTCCGTGGCCAGCCGTTCCATGGTTTGCTTATCGTCCAGGCCGAAGCCTGCCGCATGCTCGGGATGTACGCCGATCGTTGCCCAGAGATCAGTCCTCTCCCCTGCCAACCGCAGGGCATCTTCGGAGGATACGACACTCTCCCCTACCAGTACGATGGCCGTAAGTCCGGCGCTTTTCGCACGATCATAAAGAGCCTCCCACTCGGAGGAGAGGGGAGGCATCTGTATGTGCGCATGCGCATCGATCATAGTTTGCCGAGGATCAGAATGGGACGTCCTCGATCGTGATATCGTCGGATGAGACGGGCTGGGCCGGCATGGCCGCGTCGTCCCCCGCTCCTCCCCGTGATCCTCCATCCCCCGCACTACCCAGGAGAATGACGTTATCGGCCACGACTTCCGTCTTGTAGCGCTTCTGTCCGCTTTCCTTGTCATCCCACGACCGGGTCTGGAGGTGTCCCTCGATATACATCTGCTTGCCCTTCTTCGCGTAGCTGTTCACCGTCTCGGCCAACTTCCCCCAAGCGACCACGTTATGGAACTCGGTCTGCTCCTTCATCTCCCCCGTCATGGAATCCTTCCACTTCCTGCCGGTCGCGAAACCGAAGGAAGAAACGTTCTGCCCCGACGCGGTCTGGCGCATCTCAGGATCGGCAGTGAGGCGCCCGATCAGCATGACTTTGTTCAGGTCCATAATGAAACGGTATTATGAAGTAATTAAAGTGAAACACCTACGCTATACACCGTAGAATAAATATGTCAACTTTTCTTGTCCGTCCGCACCCACCATGCATGGTTGCCCAGGTTAACCCTCGTCAAAACGAACTCGAGCAGCGTGCGGGTGACGTAGATGGCTGAGAACAGGGAAAGGACCACGCCAACGATGAGCATGAAAGCGAATCCGCGGATGATACTGGTTCCGAACCACAACAGGATGATGGCGGTCAGGATCGAGGACGTGTTCGAATCCCGGATGGAGTTCCAAGCGCGATCGAACGCCACGCGCAGGGCCTGCACCAAAGGCTTACCAGAGGATAATTCCTCCCGCAGGCGCTCGAAAATCAGCACGTTCGCATCCACCGCCATGCCAATCGATAGGACGACGGCAGCCACACCGGCCAGGGTCAAGACCACGCCCCAGATCTGGATAAACGCCAAAGTCACCACGATGTACACGATGAGGGCGATGCTGGCGATAATACCGGGCAAGCGATAATACGCGATAAGGAACAACATGAGCACGATGACACCGATGATCCCCGCCTTGAGGCTCTTGGCCAACGCTTCACCACCGAGCTGCGCTCCGATCTCCTGCTCTCCAGAGAGGGTAATGGGTGCGGGGATGGCTCCGGCGTTCAGGTCACGGGCCAGTTGGTTCGCAGCCTCGAGCGTGAAGTTTCCCGTGATGGTGGCGATACCGCCGGGGATCTTGCCCTCAACCACCGGGGCGGTAATGAGGTCTCCTCCGACGAAGATCGCGATCGGCTTCCCCGCCAGCCTGCCCGTCAGCTCCTCGAACATCCGAGCCCCTTCGTCGTTGAACGTGATCTGCACGATGGGCTCCAACGTCTGCTGGTTGTACTGCACGTCCGCCCGACGGAAGAACTTGCCATTGAGCGCCTCCATCTCCCCCTTGGCATTCTTGGCCAGGGCCAGTTTGTAGGGATCCGGGGCGGTGGAGTAGAAGATCTGCTCGACGGAATACTTGGTTTCCTCACGCACCCTGCGCACCGCATCATCGGCCCGCCTCTTGGCTTCCTCCTTGGAGAGTCCCGTCGTACAACCCGCAACGCCTGCGTAGCAGATACGGATCTGTTCGATCCGGGCCGCCAGTTCCCCGGCCGCCTTGCGATCCGTCACCCGCAAGATGTGATAGCCATATTGCGTCTTGACCACCTCGGACACCTGACCCTTCTGCAGGGCGAATGCGGCGGTCTCGAACTCCTTCACCATACTGCCATCGTTGGCAAAGAACCCGGTGTCTCCTCCGTTATCCTTCGTTCCGGGATCCTCGCTGTACTGCTTCGCGAGAGCAGCGAAGGCGTTAGGATCCGCTTTAACCTTGGAGAGGACTTCCTGGGCCTTCTTGGGCAATTCCTCGTCGTGATA
>CAYOUH010000131.1:0-332 GCA_964407085.1 uncultured Candidatus Peribacteria bacterium
AGCCAGCGGGATGTCGTAGACCCGGGCGGTGAACACCCGGCCCAGGCTGGTGAAGAACAGTAGCTGGTTGTGCGTCATGCTCGAGACGATCTGCTTGATCTCGTCCTCGTCCTTGGTGCCCGTCCCGATGATGCCCTTGCCGCCGCGGTGCTGCGCCCGGTAGGTGCTGGGGCTGATGCGCTTCACGTAGTTTTCCTTCGTGACCATGACCACCATTTCCTCGTTGGGGATGGTGTCCGTGATCGAGAATTTGCCGATGGCGTTGGGCACGATCTCCGTGCGGCGCTCGTCGCCGAAGGCGGCCTTGATCTCCGCCAACTCGTCCTTGATGA
>CAYOUH010000131.1:342-2403 GCA_964407085.1 uncultured Candidatus Peribacteria bacterium
TTCTTGCGGTCTTTCAGGATCGCCTGCAGTTCGGCGATCAGCTTCTTCTTCTCCGCGATCTCGTCCTCGATCTTCTTGCGCTCGAGTCCCGCCAGCGTCCTGAGCTTCATTTCCAGGATGGCTTCTGCCTGGATGTCGCTGAGCTTGAACTTCTTGATCAGCTTCGCCTTGGCGTCGTCCTTGTCGTCCGCCTTCTTGATGGTCTCGATAACCTCTTCGATGTGGTCCAGGGCCGTCTGAAGGCCTTCCAGCACGTGCAGGCGCTCCTCGGCCTTGCGCAGGTCGTACTGCGTGCGCTTGGTCACCACGGCCTCGCGGTGCATCAGGAACTGGTTCAGGATTTCCTTGAGCCCCAGCACCTGCGGCTGCACGCCGTCCACCAGGGCGATCATGTTGAACCCGAACGAAGTCTGCAGCGTCGTCTGCTGGTACAGCTGGTTGAGCAGCTTGTTGGGATAGGCGTCCTTCTTCAGTTCGATGACGATGCGGATGCCTTCGCGGTTGGATTCGTCACGCAGGTCACTGATGCCCGTGATCTTCTTGTCGCGCACTAGGTCGGCGATGCTCTCGATGAGGCTGGCCTTGTTCACCTGGTAGGGGATCTCGGTGATGATGATCGCCTGCTTCGATCCGCGCAGCTCGACGATCTCGGCGCGGCCGCGCATGGCGACCGATCCGCGGCCCGTTTCGTAGGCGGCCTTCAGCGCCGCGGTGTCGTACACCATTCCCGCGGTCGGGAAGTCCGGTCCCTTCACGAATTGCATCAGGTCATCGATGGTAGCCTCCGAATTGTCCGTCAAATGCACGAGGGCATCGACCAGCTCTGACAGGTTGTGTGGGGGGATGTTCGTGGCCATGCCGACGGCGATGCCGACCGCACCGTTGAGCAGCAGGGCAGGCACGCGGGAGGGCAATACGACCGGCTCCTTGCGGCTGCCATCGTAGTTGTCGCGCATGTCCACCGTTTCCTTCTCGATGTCTTCCAATATCCTCTCGGCCATCTTCGTCATGCGGCACTCGGTGTAGCGGTAGGCCGCCGCGCCGTCCCCGTCGATCGAACCGAAGTTTCCCTGGCCGTCGATGAGCATGTAGCGCATGGAGAAGTCCTGTGCCATGCGCACCATGGCCTCATACACGGAGCTGTCGCCATGGGGATGGTAGCGGCCCAGCACGTCACCGACGACGTTGGCGCACTTGCGGTATTTGGCTCCGGCTCCGAGCCCGGCCTCGTTCATGGCGTAGAGGATGCGGCGATGCACGGGCTTGAGGCCGTCGCGCACGTCCGGCAGGGCACGCGAAACGATCACGCTCATGGCGTAATCGAGGTACGATTTCTGCATTTCCTCGGTGATCTCGCGCGGCAGCGGCTTCATCGCGTTCGGCAAGGGCAGGTTATCGCTTGCGGGAGTGTTTTTCTTGCTGGCCATAAGGGGAAAACGGGGATCCGTAGGGTCGATGGATACAACGGGCGAATTATAGCTAGGACATGGGAAAAAACAAGCCGAGAACGCCCATTTTCACCCAGGTTACCGGCTTTGTTCCAAAACCGAGATCGAATCCATGATCCAGTCCGCCCTGAGCCTATCCCGCATCCCTTGTATCTCTTCCCAAGTGAACCACTGGGCATCCATGATTTCATCCTCTGGAAAGCGCAAATCTCCACCGACAATCTTTGCCTCGAACAGATGCTTCACGGCCTCTTCGGCGGTCTTTTGGAAAATAGCGATCTTCCGTACCAACTCCACATCGTAACCACACTCCTCCTTGGCCTCCTTAACGGCTGTGCTTTCTATGGTTTGTCCCACATCAACCTTCCCAGCCGGAAAATTCCAAAGACCATAGGCCTTTGGCAACTTCTCTTGGACCAACAGGTATCTACCGTCCTGCTTGAGAACCACGCCCGCCACGATGAACGCTTTGATCCGTTCTCCTTCCATGATGGGTTGTGGGACGAAATGGCGGGATGGACGGGACTCGAACCCGCGACCTCGGCAGTGACAGTGCCGCGCTCTAACCAACTGAGCTACCACCCCAAATCTGCTGCGGCACTATACCGCTTTC
>CAYOUH010000132.1:0-2377 GCA_964407085.1 uncultured Candidatus Peribacteria bacterium
ACGTAGGGATACCTCGTATCCAGGGCGGTAGTACCCCCTGTCGCCCCACGAATCGACGCGATGTCCGACAGGGGCACCGTGAACTCTCCGTTGCGCTGCTCCGCCGTCGTCGTGCTTCCCATCACCCGGACGTCACCGCTGTACGATCCCGTGACGGCATTGTTCCCGATACTCCGCAGTGTTACAGTGGGGAGGATCACGGAGGCTTCGGCAGCCTCGCTGATAGGAGAGAGGTCAGACGAAGCGTCTATCTTCACACTGATCCTTCCCGCGAAAAAGCCGATTCCCACCGAGAGGAGGAACACCCCGCACCACGCCAACTTTTCACGCCGATCGTTTTCCATGGATCCCAATCGAAAGGATACCGCAACATACGCTTTCATTTTAGGCAACCATCCCGACCTGTCAATCGCCGAGCTCTCCGCAGTGCTTCCCGAGGCCGTTTTCCCCGCACTGGGACGCGATATTGTCCTACTAGAAGGTCCGGTCATCCCCGATCCCCAGGGGTTCCTGGACCGGCTCGGAGGATCGCAGAAGATCTACGCCGTCCGCTCCACCTTCGAAGGTTCCGACGAGTCCCCGATCTTCGCCTCCATTCTCGACCTCGTCCGTCCGACGAAAGAAAAAGGGAAATCGAATTTCGCGATCAACTGCTACGGACGCGTGCCACGCCTGTTCCAAAAGAATGCCATCCTGGGTACGAAAAAGGCCCTGCAGGCGGAGGGCTACTCCATGCGCTTCTCGAACCTCGAATTCCGCAACGTCTCGGGAGGCAAGACCACGCACGACAAGATCATGAAGAAGGGGAGGGAAGTCGGGGTGTTTTTCACCGGTGACAAGGCCCTCGTGGCCGAACTCGTGGCCGTGCAGGACGTGGCGCAGTATGGCCAGCGCGACTACCACAAACCGGAGCGCGACATGGCCATCGGGCTCATGCCGCCCAAGCTCGCCCAGGTCATGCTCAATTTGGCAGGATTGAAACCAGGGCAATCCTTCTATGATCCGTTCTGCGGTACGGGGGGAATACTGGTAGAAGGTGTCGGCATGGGGCTCAAATGCTACGGGTCGGACATCAGTCCCGAAGCGGTCGACAAGGCCAAGCACAACCTGGCATGGATCCTCGACAAGAACGGGACGGACATGAAAGATGCCCCGCACAAATTGTTCGTGAAAGACGCTCGCTCGCTGGATTCGATTTCCTTCCCCTTCGACGCCATCGTGACGGAGGGATACCTCGGCCCCACGCTGTCGCGCGAGGTGGACGAGGAGCGCATGCGCGGCATCGAGAGGCAGCTTTCCGAAATCCACCTGCCCTTCCTGCGCTCGCTCTCCAAGTACCTCGGACGTCACCCTGTCCCCATCGTCCTCTGCCTGCCCGTCTTCATGACCGCGAAAGGAACGAGGCATTGCAGCGATCTGCTTGATAGCATCAGGGGGCTTGGCTATACTCCGACGCGCCTTTTGCCGGACAGCGACACGACGTCGCTCATCTACGCCCGTAGCGGGCAGAAGGTCGGAAGGGAAATCTTCCGCTTCGGGTACCATGTTCGGGAGTAGCTCAATGGTGGAGCAGGCGGCTGTTAACCGCAAGGTTGTGGGTTCGAACCCCACCTCCCGAGCCATAAACACCATGATTGCAGAGGAAATGACCCACGTCATTTCCGAGTGGGGTGAGAAGGGTCTGAGCCGGCGAAGACCCCGGCCCGCAGGGGAACCCCACCTCCTGAGCCATAAAAGGTCACCTATCGCCCATGCGACATTCAATCAAGATACGTGCATCCAAAGCGAAGGTATGGGAGGTTCTTTGGAATGATCGGACACTGCGGGATTGGGCGAACATTATCGACGAGGGGACGTATATGGAAGGTGAGCTGCTCGAAGGGCAAGAGGTTCGTTTCATGTCGGCGTCCGGATACGGGGTGACATGCCGGGTGGAAAAACTCATCCCGTATGAGCACGTATCGTTCCAGCAGGTCGCGGACATCAAGGTCGGCGAGGACGGCTCGATCGAAAAACGGGACAAGCAATGGACGGGAGGCCGGGAGAGCTACGATCTGGAAGGAACGGATGGGAAGGTGACGTTGTCCATAACCCAAGACGTTCCTCAGGAACTTGTGGATTATTTCGAAAAGGCAATGCCTCGGGCATTGGAGCGGGTGAAGATCTTGGCGGAGAGCGAATAATACCTCCTAAAAACTAAGCCCAGTATGAAATTTTTCCTCGACAGCGCCAGCCTCGCCGAGATCGCCGAAGCGGCCGACCTCGGATATGTCGATGGCATCACGACTAACGCCGTCCTCATGGCAGCGGAGGGGATAACCAATCGCGAGGAAGCCTTCATGCGCTACAAGGCGATCTGCAGCCTCATCGAGGGGGA
>CAYOUH010000133.1:0-396 GCA_964407085.1 uncultured Candidatus Peribacteria bacterium
GCACGTCCTCGATATCCTCGCGCAGGTGCGCCACAGCAGTGTCTCTATCATGGCCTATCGCAATTTCCTGGAGGGAGAAAACGGCATCATCGAACTCGTAGCTCCCGAGCTGCAGATCGCGCGTGAGCGCCATGCGGTACCCCGCGTGATCATCGCGCAGGAGGTTGGCTGTGGACTGGATCCGGCATGGGTGAGCTGGTGCGGATCGACCAAGACGATGCTGGAAGGGGCCTTCTCCACCCTGCGAACGACCTTCCGGGACAACCAATGGCTGGGAGGCTTCGCGGTCAACTACGTGGATCCCTACATCGACTTGGCCGACTAGCTTGGGCTAACGGAAAGCCCATCCCATCGGATGGGCTTTTTTTCTCTCCCGGCGATCCGTATACTGCGCCC
>CAYOUH010000133.1:406-2294 GCA_964407085.1 uncultured Candidatus Peribacteria bacterium
TCTACGCCATCGCCGCCGTGATCGGGGCCATCCTGCTCGTCTGGATCCTGTGGGCCGTCCGCATGCTCTTCGTCTTCAATGCCTACGAGAAGTCGCAGGCGGAGTCGAAGGCCCTCTACTACGCGCGCAACAACGCCATTCCCCTGTTCATATCGCTGATGAAGCCCTTCGTGACGAAGGCGGAGGAGGTCTTCGCTCCGACCATCGCCCTGCGGCGCTCCCTGCTCGAAGAACCGAACCTCCCCGACGAGGACGAGCTCTCACACCAGGTGTGGTTCCTCATGTCCATCGCCGACAAGCATCCCGAGCTCGCTCGGGACACGAAGTTCACCCGCATCCGCACTGAGATGGAGGAGCGTGAAAAGCGCATCAAAGAGCTGCGCGACCTGACCGAGGTGCATGTCGTGCACTGGAACGATGCCCTGCGCCATGGCCGCTGGATGCTCTTCCCGGGCGGCTGGTTCCTCCAAAAACTCTGATTTCATTTTTCCGTCATTGCGAGCCGTAGGCGAAGCAATCTCGGACCGCTTTGCTTCCTTTTTGTATGGCTCCAGAGCAGAAAACCGTCATCGTAGGCCTCTCCGGGGGGGTGGACTCCAGCGTCACCGCCATGCTCCTGCATGAGGCGGGCTACCGCGTCATCGGCGTGTTCCTGCACTTCTGGTCCGATCCCACCACCACGGTCACGAAGGCGAACAAGTGCTGTTCCATCGAGACCATGCTCCAGGCGCGCAAAGTGGCGGACAAGCTGGGGATAGCCTTTTACAGCCTTGATCTCTCTGAAGTCTTCAAAGGGAAAGTGGTGAACTATTTCCTCTCGGCCTACTCGCAGGGCTGGACGCCGAATCCCTGCATCATGTGTAACCGCGACATCAAATTCGGAGCGGTGCTCGACGCCTTCGAGACCTTCGGAGCCGACTACTGGGCCACGGGCCACTATGCCAAGATCGTCCAGGATGGCGGAGTATCGAAGCTCTTCCAACCGAAGGATCTGGACAAGGACCAGACCTATTTCCTTCATGCGCTTACCCAAGAAAAACTCCAACAGACCCTGTTTCCCCTCGGCGACCATCTCAAATCCGAGGTCCGTGAGCTGGCCACGAAGCTCCAGGTGGAGCACTACGGGGGAACCTACCGCGAGTCCCAGAACCTCTGCTTCTATGCCGAGTCCGAGCCGGATGCCTTCCTGGAGCGCAACCTTCCGCCCGAACTCCAGCAACCTGGCGAAATCAAAACGCGCGAAGGAAAAGTCCTCGGTACCCATCGTGGCCTCTTCCACTACACCGTCGGGCAGCGCCGCGGCATCGAGATCCCGGCGGACCGTGCGTACTACGTCGTCGGCGTTGATCTCCCTTCGAATTCCCTCATCGTCGGTGATAAAAACGATCTTCTTTCCATGGAGTGCCGACTCTCTAATGTCACCTTCACCCGTCCCGTTTCCCCTGACGAACTCACGGACCTCGACGTGAAGGTGCGCTACTCGAAAACAAGCGTGAAGGCTTCGCTTACAGATACCACGCTCCATTTCTCCGAACCCGTCCGTGCCGTCACTCCCGGCCAGCATGCCGTGTTCTACCGCGCAGGGGAGTGTTTAGGGGGTGGGGTGATCATCAGAAAATAGGAAGATTAGACGCTCTCGCTACATAGCCAAAGGCAGTGCCCCATAGATCCCACCAGCTTCCATAATATCGCGGTAACTCGTATAAATACTGCTAGCTAGATCCGTGATGCGCAGATGAACGCGATGATTCACGGGATCTATGTCGAGTTTTACATTACGGGGCTTGATCGTGAATTCCCTCCCAAGGAATTCACTAAAGGTCTCCGAGAGGTCCGGAAGGATGTCAGTGGCTATCTGTCTCAGGATTGCGAACGGAGCCGGTGTGTC
>CAYOUH010000134.1:0-881 GCA_964407085.1 uncultured Candidatus Peribacteria bacterium
AGATGATGTGCAGGGGGATATCTGCCCCAACCAGACCTATTTCTTTGAGATCCGGAATGCTCACGCTGATCTCGACTTTTTCCTGCACCTTAGAATCACTCTCGCACGGATTTCCTTGGAGGAGAACCTGTCCCTTCTCAATCAGATCCTGAAAGAAGGCCCTGGAGTGTGCGGGAAGGACAGATCGGAGCATCTGGTCGGCGCGGTCGAAGGATCGGAGGCTGCAAAACGTTATCGTACGCATGGGAAGGGATTACCGGGAGTGTAGCATGGAATACGAAAAAGAGCCGCATCATGCGGCTCTTTTGGGCGTACTGCTATTCCTTGTCCTTCACCTCTCCGTCCACCACGTTATCATCCTTCTTGCCGTCCTCACCCTTCTGCTCTCCGGTGGGAGGCTGCTGGTATAGGGCGGCCCCGACCTTCTGGATCTCGGTGCTCAGTTCCTGGGTGGCCTTCTCGAACTGCTCCTTCGTTGCGTTGGTGTCCTTCAGTACGGTCTTGAGGGCCTCTATCTTTGCTTCCACAGTCTTCTTGTCTTCCTCCTTCACCTTGTCTCCCGCTTCTCCCAGGGTCTTCTCGGCCTGGTAGACGAGGGTGTCGGCCATATTGCGTGCCTCCACCAGCTCCTTCTTCTTGGCATCCTCCGCAGCGAACTTCTTAGCCTCCTCGGCAAGTTTTTCCACCTCTTCCTTGCTCATGCCGCTCGAGCCCGCGATGGTGATGTGCTGCTCCTTGTTCGTGCCCTTGTCTTTCGCGCGAACGTTCAGGATCCCGTTGGCGTCGATGTCGAACGTGACCTCGATCTGCGGAATCCCGCGCGGCGCGGCGGGGATGCCGTCGAGGATGAAGCGTCCCAGGGCCTTGTTATCCCCGGCCAT
>CAYOUH010000134.1:891-1217 GCA_964407085.1 uncultured Candidatus Peribacteria bacterium
TGGAGAACGTTTGCGATTTGCTTGTCGGGATCGTGGTATTGCGGGGGATGACCTTCGTGGCGACGCCCCCCAGTGTTTCGATGCCGAGCGAGAGGGGAGTGACGTCGAGCAGGAGGACGTCCGTGACGTCTCCCTCGATGATTCCTCCCTGGATCGCCGCACCGATCGCCACCGCCTCATCTGGGTTGACGCCCTTGCTGGGCTCCTTGCCGAACAGTTCCTTCACCTTATGCTGCACGAGCGGCGTGCGCGTGGAGCCTCCCACCAGGATCACCTCGTCGATCTGGTTGGGGCTGAGCTTGGCATCGGATAAGGCTTTCTTGCAG
>CAYOUH010000134.1:1227-2247 GCA_964407085.1 uncultured Candidatus Peribacteria bacterium
GAGCTTCACGTTCAAATGCTTGGGTCCCGAGGCATCCGCCGTGATGAACGGGATGTTGATCTCCACCTCCAGCTTGCCGGAGAGCTCCTTCTTGGCCTTCTCCGCCTCTTCCTTCAGGCGCTGCAGGGCCATCTGATCCTTGCCCAGGTCGATCCCTTGGTCTTTCTTGAATTCCTCGATGAGGTAGTCGATAACCTTCTTGTCGAAGTCGTCCCCTCCCAGGTGCGTGTCGCCATTGGTGGAGAGGACCTGGAACGTTCCTTCGCTGCCGATCTCCAGGATCGAGACGTCGAATGTTCCACCTCCGAAGTCGTACACGACGACCTTCTCATCCTTCTTCTTATTGAGCCCGTACGCCAAGGCCGATGCGGTCGGCTCGTTGATCACGCGCAGGACTTCGAGTCCGGCGATCGTACCGGCATCCTTCGTTGCCTGGCGCTGGGAATCGGTGAAGTACGCCGGGCGGGTGATGACCGCCTTCGTGATCTTCTTCCCCAGATACGCTTCGGCATCGGCCTTCAGCTTCTGGAGGACCTTGGCCGAGATTTCCGCCGGGCGAACCGGTTTGCCGCCGAAACTGATGAGCGCTTCCCCGCTACTTCCTGCGACCACCTCATAGGGGACGGTCTTGATTTCGTCCTGCACTTCGGAGAACTGCCGCCCGATGAAGCGCTTGGCGCTGTAAACGGTGTTGGTAGGATTGGTGACCGCTTGTCGCTTGGCAATCACGCCTGCCATAGTCTCGTCGTTCTTCCATGCCACGATGGACGGAGTGGTGCGGTCGCCCTCGGCATTAGGGATGACGGTCGCCTCGCCACCTTCCATGATGGCCATGCAGGAGTTGGTAGTGCCCAGGTCGATGCCTAATACGGTACTCATGGTTCAATGGTGGAAAATGCTAAATTAGCACTCACTATTTTAGAGTGCTAAAAATCGATGGTCAAGAGAAAGAAAGTGCCTACGGGATGGCCGTGGGACAGAATAGGCCCTCCCTACCTCTTCGGCAGGCACACGCTTACC
>CAYOUH010000135.1:0-257 GCA_964407085.1 uncultured Candidatus Peribacteria bacterium
ATTTCAAGAAGTACGACATGGGCCAGGTCGCGCGCTACAAGATCAACGCGCGTTTTGGCATCGACCGGCCGTTCGACCGCAAGCACTGCGTGTTCCAGGCCGATGATCTCGTTCTCATCCTCAAGCACCTCATCCGGCTCAATGAAGGCGAAGGTGAAGCCGATGACATCGACCACTTGGCGAATCGCCGTATCCGCAGCGTGGGCGAGCTGATCCAGAACAAGATGCGGATCGGATTCCTCCGCATGGAACGCATC
>CAYOUH010000135.1:342-2221 GCA_964407085.1 uncultured Candidatus Peribacteria bacterium
AGCGTGCCTCGTTCGAAGTCCGCGACGTACACTCCAGCCACTTCGGTCGCATCTGCCCGATCGCTTCTCCGGAAGGACCGAATATCGGTCTCGTGGTCCACATGGCGAGCTATGCCAAGGTCAACAAGTACGGTTTCATCGAGACTCCTTACCGCAGCGTCGAACAACAGGTGAAGAACACGGTCAAGGACCTGACCTACCGCATGTCCCGTAACACGGGCATCCTCGATGAGAAGGGCAAAGAAATCGTTCCCCCAGATTCGCTGATCACCCCTGCCCTGGCAGAAAAGGTCGCCAAGCAGGTCAAGGGTGCCACGGTCCCCGTCCGCGCCTTCCTGGGCCAGAAGGTGGCCTATTACGATGCCGAAGAAGAAAGGACACTGATCATCGCCGAGGCCAACTCGCAGATCGACGAGCACGGCAACTTCGTCCAGACCCGAATCAGCGCCCGCCAGAACAGCGAGCCGATCCTGGCCCACGTGAATGACCTCACGCACGTGGACGTTTCCCCTAAGCAAATCCTCTCGATTGGTACGGCCATGATCCCCTTCGTGGAGCACGATGACAGTACGCGTGCCTCGATGGGAACGAACATGCAACGCCAAGCGGTCCCGATCCTCAAGCCCGAAGCGCCGATCGTCGGAACGGGTATCGAGCACACCGCCGCGCGCAACAGCGGCTACCTGCTCATCGCGGACGAGAACGGAGAAGTCGTGGATGTCGACGCGAGTCATATCACGATGCTGTACGACAGCGGTAAGAAGACGCGCCATAAGCTCCTCAACTACGAGCGTAGCAACCAAGGGACGGTCATCCACCAGCGGCCGATCGTTTCCAAGGGGGACCGCAAGAAAAAGGGCGATTACCTGGTCGATGCCCAATGTATCGACAAAGGAGAACTCTCGCTCGGAAAGAACCTCTTGGTCGCGTACATGCCGTGGTACGGGTACAACTTCGAAGACGCCATCGTGGTCTCCGAGAAGGTGTTCCAAGGCGATTTCTACAGCTCGATCCATATCGAGGACTTCTCAGTGGACGTGCGTGATACGAAGCTGGGTGCGGAAATCATCACCCGTGATATCCCCAACGTCAGCGAAACGAAGCTCAAGGACCTGGACGAGGACGGCATCATCCGCATCGGCGCCACGGTGAACGAAGGCGATATCCTCGTTGGAAAGATCACTCCGAAGGGCGAAGCCGAGCTGACGGTGGAAGAGCGCCTGCTACAAGCGATCTTCGGCGAGAAGGCCAAGGACGTGAAGGATACGTCGCTGCGCCTCCCCGGAGGTGAGGGTGGCAAGGTGGTCGATGTGCAGATCCTGACGCGCGAGAACAGCGATGAGCTCCCCACGGGCGTCCTCAAGCAGATCAAGGTGTTCGTCGCACAGACCCGCAAGATCGAAGTCGGAGACAAGATGGCCGGACGACACGGAAACAAGGGCATCATCTCCACCATCGTACCCGTCGAGAACATGCCGTTCCTGGAAGACGGAACGCCGGTCGATATCGTGCTCAATCCGCTGGGCGTCGTGAGCCGCATGAACATCGGACAAATCCTGGAGGCGCACCTGGGTCTCGCGGCCAAGAAGCTCGGTATCCGCGTCGCTACGCCGGTTCTCAACGGTATCCATCCGGACCAGATCAAGACCTTCATGAAGGCCACGGGCATCCCCGTGGATGGTAAGGTCCAGTTGTACAACGGATTCACGGGCGAGGCCTTCGAGGAAAAGACGATGGTGGGAATCACGTACATGCTCAAACTCCACCACTTGGTGGAAGACAAGATCCACGCGCGCAGCGTCGGTCCCTACTCGCTGGTGACCCAGCAGCCGCTGGGAGGCAAGGCGCAGCACGGAGGACAGCGCTTCGGAGAAATGGA
>CAYOUH010000136.1:0-1815 GCA_964407085.1 uncultured Candidatus Peribacteria bacterium
GTTGGGCGGACGCACGTAGAGCGGGGCCAGGGGGACGTCCATCGAAGCGGAGGCAGCCTGCCGGGCGATGGAGGAGAAAAAGGCATTCTTTTGTTCGGACCAGGCTTGTGCGAATCTCGTTTCATCAACGATCTCGCACCCGTCGGGCAAGGCCTCCGAATCCTCGGCGAAGCGGATCGCTGGGTCGAGTCGTGTCGGAGTGAAATAGTATCCCCCCTCCCTCTCGCTCGGGACGGCCAGCGCCTGAGGGTCATATTCGGGTATCAGGCTGCGGACGAAGGAAATCCTGTCCAATCCGATCACCGGGATCTCCCAGGCCATGGATAACGCATTGGCGACGGCCACCCCGATCCGGGTACTGGTAAAACGCCCCGGACCGTTGACGCACACGATGGCGTCCACCTTCCGATCCTGACCTTTGATTTCTCGCACAGCCGGGAGGGTGCGCTCCGCCTCGTCACCGTCAGCGGTCCACGAGCGGTCCTCCGTCACCCTTTTCTCCGTATCCCCGAGGGCAACGAGATTGGGCCGTCCAACGGTATCGATCAGCAGGATGTTCATGGGGGGTATGGCAAAAAACCTCGGCCGGATCCTAGGGTTCCCTCATCCGTTTGGCAATACTAGCGCTTGTGTGGCTTCGGCCGGACGGTGGCCTGGGTCGCCATCGTATTGAGGTGTTGGACCTTGATCAGCTGGATGCGGTGGAACAGCGTCCGGACACTGTCGATGGCCTGGTCGATGCTTGCCACGTTCGAAACCTTCCCGCAGCGTAGGAAATGCGAAACCTGGTGGGCCAATTGCTGTGCCGACTTGCGATTGTCATCACGTTTCTTCTGCGCAGCGACCTTTCCCATAGGCTTCACCTGCTTTTTCGGACTGGTCCGCCGTCCGGAGGTCTTCTCGCGGGGAATCGGTTTCGGAAATGCCATTGCTTCGGGGTGGTTGGTATTTGTGTGTCGTGGGTCCGCTGCTGTTCGCATCCGACCATGCTACCGAATTTCGCCCTTTTTTCCCATTACCCCTCACTACTTGGGCTTGCGAAGGTCCCGACTTGTTTTATGATGAGCGACGCCGGGGGATATCCCTCGAGGCTTTGCCCTAACCGATCAATGATTTCATTCTCCAACGTCGGCAAGGAATACGACGCATATAAGGTTTTTGAAGGCTTGGATCTGGGAATCCAGGCCGGTGAATTCGTCACTGTCGTCGGTCCTTCCGGTTGCGGGAAGTCCACCCTGGTCCGCCTGTTGATCGGCTACGAATACCCCACTTCGGGAGACATCGTGGTCGATGGTCTGCACGTGCCGGACATGGGACCCACCGTGCTGCAGCTCTATCGTCGCAAGCTGGGCATCGTGTTCCAGGACTACAAGCTCTTGCCGAAGAAAACCGCTTTCGAAAACGTCGCCTTTGCCCTGGAGGTCTGCGGCGAGCCTGATCGTCTCATCCGTCGCAGGGTGCCCGAGGTGCTCGAGACCGTCGGTCTCTCCGACAAGGCGGCGAATTTTCCCCGCGAACTCTCTGGAGGCGAGCAGCAGCGTATCGCCATCGCGCGTGCCCTGGTCCACAAGCCGCGGTTGCTCATCGCTGACGAACCGACCGGGAACCTGGACCGCGACAACTCGATAGCGATCATGAACTTGCTTCTCAAGATCAATGCCACTGGAACCACCGTGCTCCTCACTACCCACTCGGACGACATGGTCGAGTACGTGGGGAAGCGGCTGGTAGTGCTGGATAAGGGCAAGGTGGCCTATGACGGCCCTACTTCCAAGTACGCGGCGAAGAAGTAGGGATGGCTTGATTGCCATAGGT
>CAYOUH010000136.1:1874-2214 GCA_964407085.1 uncultured Candidatus Peribacteria bacterium
ATGGAGGTTCGATTCCCCCCGGGGACACCATGCACCACTCGCTACGCTCGGGTGCATGGCACGGCCAACTAACCACCCAACGTTCTCTACAATCATTTGGTGCATGCCCCATACCGGAGGCGAAGCTGAGTGGTATGGGGCTTTTCACTGACGCCTCGGTCTTCGTCGGTCCCTCCTTTTCCTCGCGCAATGATCCTCACTCCGTTCGGACGCATTTCGCTCGGTGGTTAGCTTCGTTGACAACCCATGTCCGCCTCCATACAATCCCCACGCTCCATGGCAAGGTAGCTCAGTTGGTAGAGCCCAGGATTCATAAACCTGTGGTCGCGGGTTCGAGTCC
>CAYOUH010000137.1:0-1385 GCA_964407085.1 uncultured Candidatus Peribacteria bacterium
TCACTAGTGGGGCGATTCCCGTCTT
The DNA here is from genome assembly GCA_964407085.1 of uncultured Candidatus Peribacteria bacterium. Taxonomy (GTDB): domain Bacteria; phylum Patescibacteriota; class Gracilibacteria; order JBDHUY01; family JBDHUY01; genus CAYOUH01. The sequence continues at coordinate 26 of CAYOUH010000137.1, forward strand.
TGTCGATGGTGGGGATCCGATTGGTCAGGCCGGCGATGTGCTGAACATCACGCTGGCGGCAGAGACCCCGCACAGCTCCAAGATCGTCATCAATCGCCACCGCGCTGCGCGTCAGATCTGGATGTCGGCGCAGCGTCGCGCCTGGCGGTAGGGCACAGAAGAGGTAGGCGCCTGTATTGTCCTCGATCGAGAATGCCCCAGTCATGCCTTCGTAGTGGGCCTCGATTTCCGTTTCCATGTCGTCAGCGAACAGCATGCGGTTGACGCTCGTGCGCTGATCGAGGTGGTGTCGGAGGATGAGCTGGTTCACCAGACGCTTCTGTTCGAGGTACACCAGTTCCGTCCTGGGACGATCGGCGGAAGATTCGAAGAATTTCTTCCAGAGCGAAGCGTTAGTTACCGTGATTTGGTCGCTGTAATCGCCCAGAGAGTAGACCTCCTGGCGGTCATACACATCACGAATGAGCGTCCGCATGGCATCGGCAACAGGTTGGCTTATCTCCCCGTTCTGGAGATCCTTTTGCACCAGATGAGTCACCGTGTCGACTTCCTGTTTGGTATAGGGTTGGAAGCCGAAGACCGGACTTTGGCGGCTTTGTCGGGAGAAGAAGGGGTAGCGATGCATGAACGTTTTCCCGTTTGCCGCACTCTGGTAGAGGAGGCCGCGCGGGTACGTGCAGTTGTTCAGATAGACGTTGCTCGTGGCCAGTACAATGACGTAGTTGAGGGCCGGATCACCCTTCTCCTCGTATGGCATGGCCGTCACCAGGTCCGAGTTGAGCCAGAAAGGGTGACACAGGGGGCCGTGGTGATCCGCCGTTGACACGAAGTAGTAGCGGGCCAGTTGGCGTACTGCCCCATCTGCGCATTCGCGGCCCAGCAACCTCTCGACTTCATCGTGGAAAACGGCCAGGAATTCATCCTGTCGGCCGTTGATGACCGGATCCGGAGGGCTATCCAGGTTCTCCCGGGAATACTCGTAGAGCGTCTCATCACCATGCGCGGAGAGGATCTCGGATAGGACCGGCCGCCGCTCCAGGACAAGCGATAGCATGCGATCAAATCGTTCCTGATCTCCTGTAATGGGCGTCTGGGGCGGGGTTCGGTCGCTTGGCATAACTAGTAGTAAGGTTCTGGTCGTAATTCCATCAAGAGCTACCCCACCACCATGGTAGGGAGTCCGTCCTTCATTCGAGATGTATCAGCCCCGGAGGGAGTTCATTTGCAGTATGTGACCTTCGATCCACCCGAGAGTGGAACCGCGTACAGGAGTTGAACCCATGTTTCCCGATAGAGATCGGGCGTCCTGACGTTAGACGAACGCGGCGAAAAAAGCCTGAATGCGCATTTTATCCGTCCC
>CAYOUH010000137.1:1395-2201 GCA_964407085.1 uncultured Candidatus Peribacteria bacterium
CACGAATCAAGGCTTTCCGAAAAGGGGTGGCTCACGGACCTAAGGATAGGAAACCTCTTTCACCGTCCGGGAGCGGTCGAGCGGCCAGATCACGGCGTACGTCTTGCCGATGATGTGCTCCTTCTTCAGGAACGGGGAGGCATCGGCCGCGGCACAGCTATTGAAGCAGCAACGGGAATCGGTACTGTTCATGCGGTTGTCCCCCATGACGAAGTACGAGCCTTCTGGTACCTGGAACTCGCGGCGCGGGACGTTGTCGTAGTTGCAATTGTTCACCGTCTTGCCATCGACGCGCTCCACACAGCGCAGGTAATCCTCATCGAGTGTCATACCATCCGGGTGCTCCTTGTTCACGATCACTACGCGGTTGCCCTCGAAGCGCACGGTTTCGCCGGGCAGGCCTATGACGCGCTTGATGTAGTAGATCTTGTGGTCCAGTGGCGGTTCTAGGACGACCACGTCGCCGCGCTTCGGATCGCCCACCTTGTAGCCGAAGAAGTCGCCATAGACCGCCTTGTTCACGATGATGTATTCCTGATCGGCGAGGGTGTCATTCATCGACTGGCCGTTCACCTGGAACGGCGCGACCACGTAGGTGCGTAAAGCGATGACGAGCAGGAAGATGAGAACGAAGTTGAGCAGGTCGTTGCCGAACGCGACCACCTTTTCACCGATGCTTTCCTTGCGGACAGGGGACATACTAGAGATTTCAAACCGCGCAGAGCCGCGTACGACCCATTATACGGAAAGCCTGGGAAACTTCACAACCGAAACTTGCCAGACGGGGCGAGACGATCAATCGGCTT
>CAYOUH010000138.1:0-2161 GCA_964407085.1 uncultured Candidatus Peribacteria bacterium
GAAATTCGCGCAGGTTGAAGCCGATCGCGCACAGCGCGATCGCGTAAACCGAAGCGAAATTTCGACGAGTGGTCGGGGTGGCGGGACTCGAACCCACGGCCTCATGCACCCCATGCATGCGCGCTAGCCAACTGCGCCACACCCCGACACGGCGGCAAGTATATGGATAAGTGACGCTCACGCAATGGGAACCTGGAATTCTTGCCGTCACCGACGGGCTCGCGCTACAGTGCGTACATGAACGCTGCCGCCTTCGATGCCATCACCACCCTGTTCGACGCCTCGGGAGCGACCTATCGCGTCTACAAACACACCGCCTGCCGCAGCAGTGCCGAGTCCATGGCCACCCGGGAAGCATTGGGAATCACGGATGCTATCGGAGCCAAGGCGCTGCTCTGCAAACTGTATTTCAAGGGCTGGGAAGAAACGTTCGCCACCATCGTCCTCCCGGGGACGCACGTACTCGACAAGGTGAAGTTCAAATCCCAGCTGGGATTAAAGATGTTCCGCTTTGCAACAGCCGAGGAGCTGATGGATATCGCGGGGGTGGAATATGGCTGTATGCCACCGTTCGGGAGCCAGGTGTTCCCGAAGGTCTCGAAACTCTACGTTTCCGAAGCGCTGAAGGATTTCCCCAACGTCGCCTTCAACGCGGCGTACCTGGAAAAAAGCATCGTCCTTCCCACGGAGGAGTATTTCCGTACGATAAACCCCGATCTGGTCTTCGATTGTTCCCAACCCAAAGCTCAGTAACTCCATTCCCTCCGATGTCCCAAGTAAGCGAAGAACGCCACCACGACGAAACGGCCCTGCTGGCTGAAATGAAGCGCTTCCGTAAGGAGCTGGCGAAGGGCAATTCCGCCCACCGCAAGTTCTGGCTTGGTGTAGCCACGGGATTCGGAACGGTTATCGGAGCCACTGTCATCGTGGCGGTCGCCCTGTTCATCCTCGCCCAGCTCGCCAGCATCGAGATCATCAAGCCCTTCGTCGAACAGATCGTCCACATCGTGGAAAACAGGACAAATCGTTAATGGACAGTTTCAGATATCAAGAAAAGGTTGCTGGCATAGACGGGAAGCGAATCGAGGAATTAGCGCGCTTCGTGGAAGAGATTGATCCGTATTGGCTTGAGGATGCGGCAAGGCTTCCAATGATTTGCCAAATTTGCGGGAAATATGCTGCCGAAGAACTGAAAAGACTTGGAGTGGAGTTCAAGGACGTGGGCGATCTCTTATTAGAGTCAACTGATGGAGGGAAAGCCTGGTTAAAAGCGGCCACACAATACAGCATATGGCTGGTGCGGTTGACGAGTGGCCTCATAACTGACCAGAGAAATGAGGTATTGAAGTGCGTGAGCAAATTAAAAAGGATCATCACGGAAGGCCCGGATGGGCACGAGGCTAAATTGGAGGAATTCGAAAAATTTCAGAAGCTCATCCGTTCTGTTATGAAGAACGATAAAAGAAGGCGGAATAATTAGGAGATCGGACTGGTGGGTCTGGTGGGAATTGAACCCACAACCTTGCGCTTAAGAGGCGCCTGCTCTAACCAATTGAGCTACAGACCCGGATTTTTTGGCGACGGGCGGCAATATAGCAGGGGAGCAGGGGAGTGTGAAGGTTTTTCCAATCACCCCTCACGAACACTCCACGCGCATTTCTCTAATCGCCCCGTCTCCATCGAACGCGAAATACCCATCAATCGACTTGCCCGCGATGAACTGCGGCAGCCAGTGGCGGTCATCCGGCCACATGGCATCGTAATCAATGTCCTTGAGAGCTATCCATTCAGGCCTGACCTCTTCGGACTCTACCGGCTCTCCCGACCACTGCGTGATGAGGAACAGCGGCACTTCCACGAGCTCGGGATTGCCGGGGAAGTGGAAGAACATCGTCCCCCTGCGCTCGTATCCGCCCACCTCGATGCCGATTTCTTCGCGCAGTTCCCGCGCCACGGAATTCTCGACCGTTTCTCCCGCCTCGGGCTTTCCACCGAACCCGTTCCACTTCCCTGCACCGAAGCGCACCTTCTTGTACCCCAGCAATATCCGGTCCCCGTCGATGATTTCGCACAGCGTCATTACCTTCGTCGGGACGCGTTCGAACCGCGGCATCGTCTTGCCTTCCCGTTCGACGCTTTCGGTGAACATCGCGGCGGGACG
>CAYOUH010000139.1:0-2121 GCA_964407085.1 uncultured Candidatus Peribacteria bacterium
TGCGTAACATCATCGGCCAGGTCAAATCCGCCTTCGACATCAACGAGGTGATGAACACGGGCAAGATCCTCATCATCAACCTGTCCAAGGGCCTCATCGGCGACATCAATAGTAACTTGCTCGGTTTGATCATGGTCTCCAAAATCCAGACGGCGGCCATGCGCCGCCAGCGCCAGGACAAGGCCGAGCGTCGTGACTTCTTCCTCTACATCGACGAGTTCCAGAACTACATCACCGACGCCATTGAGTCGATCTTATCGGAGGCCAGAAAGTACCGCCTCGGCCTCGCCATCGCTCACCAGTACATCGGGCAGCTGGAGAAGAAGCAGGGACCCGACCAGGGCACGATCAACATGAAGGACGCCATCTTCGGCAACGTCGGAACCGTCATGGCCTACAAGATCGGCGCGCAGGACGCGGAATACATGGAAAAGGAATTCGCCCCCGTCTTCTCCCAGCAGGACCTGATCGGCATCGACGCGCGCAAGGCCGCGATCAAGCTGAGCATCGATACCCAACCCTCGCGCCCCTTCTCCATCATCCCCATCTACTACGGCGACAAGGGCGACAACGAGGTGGTCGAGGCCTACAAGCAGCTCTCACGACTCAAGTACGGCCGCGACCGCGACTTCGTCAACCGCGAGATCATCCACCGCGTGGGGGCCGCGTAATTCTAATATCCATCATTCCATATTCCATGAAACCGCATTCACGAATATTGCACGCAGCTGAAGAAGTCCGCTCAGTACTTCCTGAGGAAGCAGGAAAAAGAGTGAAGATCGCTCCGTTCGATAAGCTTCTACGGCTGTTGAAAAGGTCGGTCGTTCTGCAGCCCGAAGAGCAAAAAGGTGTTGAAAAGATTCTAGAGGAAACTCGTCAAAGAATGCATAGTACGTTTATTAATTCTTGGACTAAAGATGTTGAGAATGAGTTAAGGGAGTCACGAGCCCATGAACAGGGATCCTTGGTGGAAAAAGCGATCTATAGATGTAAGACCGAAGAGGACATAGTGCACTTTTGTGCTCAATATATGGAGATGCTAACAAAGATCCCAGAACTCGCCCGTCAACACTTCAAAGCCATGCACCTTGTTCCCGCCGAGGTCCGCAAGGAGGATACGAAACTGTTTAGGTTGAAATTGGAATCAATCATTATCCAAAACGTTTTGCACCAAATGAAGGTTCACCAACTCAATAAAAATCTTCGAGATATCTGGATAAAAGTACTGGAGGACCACTATCCCGATGCCATCGCCAGGCTCCAAAAAAGCTATCCTGCGGATGAAAAACTCAAAGCACTACAAGTTCGTCCGAGGAAGCCGGGAAAGGAAAAACGTAAAATGCCCGCCACGATCGCATACGTGTAGCATGCTAAAACCTCCGACGACAGTGCTCGTGAGCCTCGGACATTTGAAGTGTTTTTTCTAGAAACGAATTGGTTTATTCACTTCCCCCCCGTCCGATCCTCCCTTTTGCGTGCGCGGTATTCGATTTTCACCGGCGTTCCGACGAAGCCGAATTTCTCGCGCAGCTGCTTTTCCAGATACCTGCGCCATGAGAAATGGAAGGTGTCGGGCTGGTTCACGAATAGGACGAACTGCGGCGGATTCACGTCCACCTGCGTTCCGTAGTACAGCTTGGGGAATATGCCCTTCGTCCCCGTCGGGTGCTGGTCCGCGATGGGGCGCTGCCGGAAGGCATTGAGCTGTCCCGTCCCGATCCGCTTGTGGCGCTCGGCGTAGGCGGCCTCTACCGTTTCCCAGAGCTTGTCTACGTTCTCCCCGCTCTTGGCACTCACGAACAGGATCGGAGCCCAGGCGAGGTAGTCGAACTTCTCCTGCAGGTAGTCGAGGTACTTGTTCATCATGCTCTCTCCCAGGAAGCTGTCGAGCTGGACCTTCTTGGGCTTCTTGCCGCCCTCGTCCTCTTCGGCCATCTCCTCCTTCACCTTCTTGTTCCGCGTGCGGATACGCTCTTCCTTCGCGATATCCCACTTGTTGATGACCACGATCAGCGCCTTGTGCTCCTCCAGGATGTAGCTGGATACCGCCTGGTCCATCTTCGACACCGTTTCCATCCCATCGAGCACCAGTAGGCACACGTCGCTGCGCTTGATGGTATC
>CAYOUH010000140.1:0-2111 GCA_964407085.1 uncultured Candidatus Peribacteria bacterium
GGGGCGGGAGCGTGAGGCGCGAGAACTGGACGGGTCGGAGAACCACCTGCGGGTCTGCGGAAGCACGGGGACTGGATGAAGGGCGGGCAGGAACGGTCGGAGAAGCCGGCGCGGAAGGAGCCGAAGCCCGCTGGACGGGACTGAACGTAGGAACAGGACGCTGGGGAGCCGCGAGGGGTCCGGATGGGGCAGGAGTGACGGCGGGAGCGATGGTCGTCGAACCGGCCGGACCCTCGAGGATGAGCGTTCCGGTACCGCGGCAGCTCCAGGAACCCTGGACGTAGGCGTAGATCTGGTTGCGGGCACAGGGGGTTTGGGCGGCGGTGCCCGAGGCATTGGCCAAGCGCAGCATGCCCGAGCCGACCAGCTGGCTCAGCAGCATCCCCAGGCCGGTATCGGCCCCGGCCAGGAAGGTCACGCCATTTCCCCCGTCATTGCCCGTGGAGAGGCCAATATCGCGCATAACGGCCACCACGCTTCCGGGCTTGAGCAGCGCAGGGATGCCCTGGCGCACCCCGGAGAGCGCGAGCACCACCATGGACGGCAGGCAGAACGGGCAGGTCGCGACACTGAGCGCGAAGCGTACCTCCCTGGACGAGGTGGAAGCGACGACGGCGAGCGGGACCGGGGCAGGAGCCGCGATCAGGTTGGCTGCGGCGAGGCCGGTGAAGAATCCCGAGGTCACCGACGCAGCGGAGACCGGGGCCAGGACCGTGGAGGCGGAAATCACCAGGGCCAGGACAGCGGAAAACACCCGGACCATTGGGCGAGCCAACGTTCCAAAGCTTTCCCCGGCGAGGGGAAGGCTGGCGTCTGGCGCCTGCGATGGGATGTTGGTTTTGGTGTTCAAGGTGATCTGGAAGCCCGGCGTGGTGTCTTTTGGGGTGCCTTCGTGCGCGTGATATATACGCGCGTGTATTTCTATAGAGTTGTATAGCCGCGTATCTTACCAAATTTTGGCCCTTTTTGGAAGATGCCGGTCAGCCTTTCTTTTCGGGGGACAGAGATCCATTCTTAGCTCTTATGGGAGCCATTTTCCCCATTTTCATCTGGGTATTCTATTCCTACACCGGGAAATATCTTCGTTCTTTGCGCAAGATCGCTTCTCGGAACTCCGAATTTTGGCCGTTCGAGAAAAACGTGCAGCGCAAAAAAGGCCCCCCGCCTGAGCGAGGGGCCTTTCGATATCTCCTAACCGTGGGAGAGCCTATTGGTTGGCTCCCGCTCCGACGAAGATCACGAGCCCGTCGCCGGTAGCCGTCTCCCCCTGGGGAAGCGCTCCGACCTGGCCCTTCAGGAACGTGGCGACCTCCTGGGCCGACTGGGCGTTCTTGCCGCTGGGATCGACGACCAGGATGCCCTTGTAGTCCTTGGACTGGGCGTCGCTGACCGAGGTCTGGACCGTGGCTCCGGCGGCGTCCTTCAGACGCTTTTCGACCGTGGCGGCAATGGTAGCATCAGTCGATCCGTTGCGGATCTCGACGGGGAGCGCGCGGACGTTGCCCTGTTGGTTGGCGGGAGGGTTGATCACGAAGACGTCGAAGTTGATAACCTTTCCCGAACCGGTGCCATGGTTGCGGTAGAGGAGAACCTTCCTGGCATTCTGGAACACGAGGATCTTGTCGCCGTTCTCGGCATCCTTGAAGAATGGCTGGGACTTGTTGAGCTTCTCCTTGTCCACGACGGTAGCGATGGTGGGCTTCTCATCGGGAAGCACCATGTACTTGCTGACGTAGGGCACGATGGTCGCGATATCGGCTTCTTCTTGAGCCTGCGTCGGGGGGATCTTCATCATCAGCTCCTCGTTGGATTTCTTGAGGCGGAAGGCGTACACGCCGGATGCGATCAGGATCAGCACGAGGATCACCAGGGCGATCATGTACTTGGAGTTTTGGCTTTTCATAGCGGTAGAACGGGAATAAACGGATAAGGATGGATGGAAACGCGTGGCAGTAGGTTAACACACAGGTTTTTTGACTATCAAGCGGCACTGCACCACACGGGCAGACAGATTGGCAATTCTGTTTCCTACTTAGCTAAAAGACCTCGCGGCGGTAGCACTCCTCGCACAGGATCCGCTCCGGACGATCGGGGGCGTACGTCGTGCGCAG
>CAYOUH010000141.1:0-2089 GCA_964407085.1 uncultured Candidatus Peribacteria bacterium
CCCGAGACGGTGCCTCCTGCCCTGCAGGTCATGGATGCCTCGTCGAATGACGATATTACCGCACAGACCGTCCCCGCCACTTCCCCGGCCTATGGAGGCGGGATCATGCTCTATGACCAGGCGAACAGGGTCCTCCTCTCCGCGATCGGAACGGATGGGAACCTGGCGATCAATGACGCCTCTGTAAAGGCCACACTTCGTGATGTTGCCGGACCCATAGTCGTGGGATTGTCGAGCAGTTCGGAATTCGCCACCGTGTTCTTCCCCTGGACCCTCACCCGTCTCCCCTGACATGACCAAGCGTCTCCTCTCCCTCATCCTCGGCGTGGCATTGATCCTCCCTCCCCTCCCCACCTGGGCCCAGTCGACGGCTAGCGTGAAAGACCTGTGCACCTACGGAGCGCAGGATGTAAATGACCGGTTCCTGAAAGAGCAGAAAGAGTTCGAACCGACCATCGATATCCTGGCGAAAAAGCCGACCATCGCCACCGAAATCCTGGTGGAAACGGGGGTCCGCAATTTGCGACAATACCGTGCCAGATTACAAAAAATTTGTTCGGATGCTGCGGCTTATAACAGGGAGAATCCCGAGAACGATTGCATTAAGAAGATGGGTGGTGATTTCACCCGCGAACAGCTGCATTGCGAACGCTACGTTGAGGTTGAGCTGCAGTACCAGCAGGCGGTGTTCGAGCAATTGATGCTATACGACGTAACCAAGAAGAAGGTCAAGTACCTGACGGACAAGTATAAGGAGCTGAACAAGAAGTTCGCCTCCCTGCTCGATCTGGTGATCGGCGTGCATAACGGACTACATACACTCAATTCCAAGGTGAAGTACGTCGCCGAGCAATGCCAAGAATGACCCCTCCCCGCCCCATGAGGAAATCCCTCCCCTTCATCATCGGCGCCCTCGTCCTCGCGGCCCTCACCGCAGGCTGGATCCTGCGACCGACTCCGGTCATTACGCAGGGGACCGGGGAATTGGCCTTCGAGAACGAATTCCTCGAAGGAAATGCCAAGATGTCCTACGAAAAGACCAGGGACGCTGCCCAGAAGATCATCAATTGCTACTTCAACAAGGCGATCCAAGCCCAGATGGAGGATGGGAACCGCAAGTACGCCGAAGCCGTGAAGACGCAGGAATATCCCGGCAAGCCACCCAGTGAGCGCGACCTGGAGTGCGACGTGTTCGACAAGCATCCCATCGCGGAGAAGCTGTTCAACGAGCTCAAGGCAACACTGGCCGCGATTACCGATAACCAGATCAAGGTCGGAGAGAAGAAGCAGCTAAATCCCAAGGCCGCCGAGATCAAGCCGTGCAACTTCGAAGCATTCGATAAGGGGGCCAAGATGATCCAGCCAGCCCCGGGTGCGGACTACTTCGCGGAGAAGCGCAAGGATACCATCAATCCGACGTACGCGGCCTACACCGTGGCGCATTGCTACCAGTCGTTCTACTTCAAGTACCTCGAGACGCACTTCGCCAACCTGAATGTCGTGCGGCAGGGAATAACGTGGGATGGAACGCCGAAGGAAGCGATCACCAAGATCCAGACGGGAACGGTGCTGGGTGACAACGAGGCCCGTTACGGGGAGTACCTGAGGGAACGGAAGAGGACCGAATCGGCTATGGAGCATGTGGTTCAGACGGTCGATACCCTGTCCAAGACCTATCCGCTGCACGTGCGCTACGCCCAACTGACGGAACATAGCAAGGAGGTCCGTGACCAGATCCGCCGTTTCCGCGTGGCCATGGACCAGCTGGTGTACAAGCTCATCAACCAAACCACCCCGAACAACTAAATCCCCTTGAAACGCTCCATTTACATCATCGTGGGAATCATCCTCTCCTGCTCCGTCTGGGCGCAGGGATACGCGCAGGTGGCAGAGACAACGGAGTCATCTCCGCTGAAGCTGAACGTCTACCTGGAGCGGTACAAGAAGGAGGATGGTGTCACGACAAAGGTAGCCATGCAACGCACGCTGATGCGCCTCAACCGTGAATGTCCGGGAGAAAAGAAACTTACCGAAGATGAGATCCGGCTGGGGTTGGCAGGGAAGAGCGAAGCGCGGCTGGAGCGGTGCG
>CAYOUH010000142.1:0-2071 GCA_964407085.1 uncultured Candidatus Peribacteria bacterium
GAGATCGTGCAGAAAGTGGGTGGGATCAAGAAATTCATCACCCTCGCCGAGGAATGGAAAAATGCGAAGACGATAGGAAGCAAAGCCATGATGGCAGGCACGGTGGCACGTATGGTAGAACATGGTGCCAACGTCGCATCCTTCACACTGCTGGGGACGGAACTGGTATACGCCTACGCGATTGATGATCCTTTGCCCATGAGTGCGGAGTTGCAAAAAGACCTCGGACTCGATAAGTCCGATGGTGTCATCGACGCTAGCGGAGAGAACAAATCCCTCAATCCTCAAAGCGCCTGATCATTGCCCATGAATCCCTCCACCCACTTCGCCCAATTGCTGCATAAGTCCTTCCTCGCTGCTGAAATGAAGGAGTGGATCATCGCGAATATCGCGACTATTCCGGCTACCAAGCTCGAGGAAATCTATGCCGCCCTGCAGGAAGAAGAATCCGAGGTCAATAAATTCACCCTCGGGATGGAGGTGGGTCGCTCCTGAGAGTTGACCTCTGTTCTACTTTACGTCGTAGATCTGGGAAGGATATTTTCGCATGAAATCCTGTGCCTCCTTGAGTGCGAGGTCGGACCATTGCCAGTACCCCTTCGTCTTGTCGGCAACGGCGGGCCTCGTGTCGGATGCCTCGCGAGCGTAGAGGATATCGTTGTTCCCCGCTGGGGACAAATACACCCAGCCCGGCAACCCGTTCGATAGCCTTAGCCATGCGTCCCGCACGCCCTGGGCCTTATCTACACGCTGTTGGAGGACCACATTCTTGATCAGCTGTTGACGCAGGGTTTCGTAATCGGGGAATGAAACGTCCAATCCGCTGCCCAAGCGGACATTTTTACCTTCCTCGCGGGGTACGAAGACGGTGATGGGTGAGCGTTGCCCAGCCGGGATGCGTACGTTGAACGGCTGGCCATTGATCTTTATCTCCATGAAATACTCGTTCCCGGCGAACCACGGCTTATCCGAGACGACTTCAAAGGGGTACTTATCAGGATTATCGAGATTTCCATTCTTTAGGAGCGTAGACGCCTCGCGTACTTTTGAGTGGGCGGGATTAGTAGGGTCGCCTTCATTCGGAGTTTCCGGTGCTGCAGGTGGCTGGGTAACGGCTGCGAGCTTGAGTACCGCCTCCAATTCGGAACCACTCTCGAAATCGTACCCCTTGGTAGCATTCTGGATACCTTCATCTTTGGCGTTTGCTACTTGGAATTTGTCATTAGCGGCCTGGATATAGAGCTTGAGTTGGTCATTGGGTGCTGCGGCATTGGTCGTTATCTCAGCATTGAAATGTCCATCAGGCGTATCGATATTGGCATCCAGCGGGAGTTCCAGGCCTTTGAGTTTCCAGGTACCAGGAGGAAGCTCTCCCAATCCCGTATTGAGCAATCTCTGGAGGGCGATCTTCCCATTCGGTTTGGCCATGATCTCGGTCGTGCGCTCGAACTGGTTCATGAATGTCGCAAGATCGGGAAAGAACAATGAATAGGTTCCTTCGTCGCTGGTGCCGTCCGCCTTGAGCGCTTCTACCCACAGTCCCTCGCCTGCCTCCTTTCGGCTTTTCAGGGCGTGGTACATGGTAGTCCCCTTCTTGAAATTTACATTGAACCACTCCGGCTCGGAATCGTCGTAATTCACCTCAGTGATGCCTGACATGCCAACAAATGCATGATCGAAAAACTCCTCGCCTTTCTGGGCAGCCGAAGGGTGAGTCAACGGGGCGGATCGGACAGTCGGAGCCACGGGTGCGCCGGCAGGAGCCCCGCTCGCCGTTCCGCCAGGTGCCGCCGCGGGATTGGCAGCAGGAGCACGGCTTCCTCCGCCATCCGGGAATTTCATTCGGAGGGCGTTTTCAAACTGCTCGGCATCGTAGGCCGTATCCTCAACCGTTGCCCGCATCGGATTCGGCTTCGTAGGGATTCCCTTGTTATCTTCGATGTTCGCCTTAAAGAACGTGTCCACGTCCTGGGGCGTGATCCCCATGATCCCACCGAACAGGAACTGTTCGACGTACCTTCCGCCGGCTCCGGCCTTGTTCGCGCCCTCGGTTCCCAGCTTCTTCCCCAAT
>CAYOUH010000143.1:0-2053 GCA_964407085.1 uncultured Candidatus Peribacteria bacterium
AACGCGGTAAAACTGGTCCATCAGCGCATCCCACTCTCCCGCCTCTACCCTCTTCGTCAGTTCCGGAACGAATTCCGTGAATTCTTCCTCTGTGAGCCATTTCAGGATTTCGTCGTATGCCGTTTTGTTTAGCTTCTTCGCCTGATAGGCTTCTTCCAGCTTGGCACGGATGGGATCCATGGGGTGGGGGTGAAGGAAAGAACGCGTCCGGAGCCGCATGACGGTCGGACGTGATCGGCATTTTCCTCCTTTCTCTTCACCTTCTCAAGCGCCCTTTATCCGCAGGAAATCGGCCAATACCTCTTCTGCGTGCCTGGCCGCCCTCACCTTCTCATACACCTTGGCGATCTTAGCGTTGGGATCGATCAGGAACGAAGTCCGTACGGTCCCCATGAACGTCCGGCCCATGAACTTCTTTTCCTGCCACACGCCGTACATGTTCACGGCTTCCAGTTCATCATCTGCGAGAAGAGTGAAAGGAAGGTCGTACTTCCTCGCGAACTTGGCATGGCTTTTTACCCCGTTCGCGCTGATGCCTACCACCTCTAGTCCGGCCTCCGCGAACTCCGCCCACCGATCACGAATAGCACAGGCCTCCGTGGTGCACGTGGGAGTATCGTCGTTGGGATAGAAATAGATCAAGAGCCACTTTCTGGCGTAATCCTTCAGGGAATGGACCCTACCATCCTGGTCGGGCAGGGAAAAGCCGGGAGCTGGTGATCCGGACGACGGAAGCATGGGGTCAGAGTTTCAACTTGCCCGTACAAACGATGACGATCCGTGCATCGCCAGGAACGCGGTCCCGCATTTCCAAGAGGAGCGCTAAACCGGCGATCCCGCTCGGTTCGCACTCCACCCCCTGCTTTTCGGCAAGGGCTTGGGCCATCTCCAGGGAGTGTTCCTTTACATTGTATACCCCCGATTCGTCCCCGCAGTATCCCGCGATCTTGTACATCCTAATCCACTGCTCGTTGTAGTGGCGGAAGGGAGAGAAAGGGGAGTAGAGCTTGTCGGCCTTCGATCGTGGGTTGGAAGTCGTGGCCCCGAGGAAATGGCATGCCCGGACGGTCGAAAGATCGCCCATGAAGCGTCGGTCTTTCTCGGGTGAGGAAACGGTCCGTTTGTTGATGTTGAGAACGTTCTCATACAGAGTTCCGCTGCCGAAGGGGAGGAAGCAGTACTCGGGACTGAGGTTCAGAATCTCATAGCTCATCCAGTCATAGAACCGCAGGGTGGGGTCCAAGGCTTCATTGGAAGTGATATCGATGCCCTCGCGGTTATTGGTGATTTCCAGGATGTCGTTGGTATTGAGGAGTTTCTTCGACAGGTCGGTAACGTACACCTCACAACCGATCCGTACCAACGCCGCATAAATATGTTCCGAGATGCCACTATCCACGAGGACCTTGAGGTTCGGGAGTCGATACTTGCGCAGTTGGGTTTGAATGGCGAAGGCTGCGGAACCGGAAGAGATGATGGAGAAACGCGGAAGAGGGTAGCGATCAGCGATCCCGTCCGTCATGCGCTTCGCGATGATATCCCGATACGTGACTACGATTTCCCAAGCCATCCGGTCCTTGTGCGTGCCCGTTGGGTTGCTTGCCTCGTTCTTGATCCAGACGTTCGTGAACCCTTCCAACTTCAAAGGCAACGCCAACGTGGCAGGAAAGCTGGGATGATCGGCCGGAAATTCCGGGCGGAGCGGATCATCCTCGGATGCGACCTGGATGGAAGCGTAGATTTCTTGCTCGGTCATATGATCCCGATCAGCTTCCGCACGTTCGTGAGTGTTTTGACCGCATCCTCGCGGGCCTTCTCTCCGCCGCGGGCAAAGATCGCGCGCACGAGGTCCGGATTCGCCTTGAACTCGGTATACCGTTCACGGACGTCTTTGAGTGACCGCAGGAAGACCTCGTACAATGCTTCTTTCGCGTCTCCATAGCCGATCCCTTCCGCGAACCTTTTGCGCATTGCTTCGGTTTCGCTCTCCGTCGCGAGGAGCTCGAACAGGCGGAATATCGTCGATCCTTCCGTTTCCTTCGGCTCGCCCACG
>CAYOUH010000144.1:0-2024 GCA_964407085.1 uncultured Candidatus Peribacteria bacterium
CACGGGCCCTTCCTTGCTCCTGGCCGGTCTGGCCTCACTGGTGGGGATCGGAGCGAGACGGCGCTGGAAGAAGTCAGTGCTGTAGGTCCGTTTCCGAAGGTACCGATCCGAACGTAGATTCCTTTTCCCCGCACTACGGCTGTTTCGCCACCCATGTCCGTCCTCGCCCTCAACCTCGGATCTTCGTCGCTGAAGTTCAAGCTCTTCGATACCGAAAGGGGTTCCTTGCTGTGCGGCGGGGTGATTGATGACATCGGCAAGGACGCCCACGCCCGGATCGATGCCGGGATGCGCGAAGTGGTCAACGTTTCCGACCATGCGGGAGCTTTCGATTTCCTCTCACGACTGCTCTCTGATCGAAATCTCGCATCGACGATCACGACGGTCGTCCATCGCGTGGTTCACGGAGGGGAATCGTATGCAACTGCCACTGCCATCGATGAAACCGTGATAGCGCGCATAGGCGAGCTGGCAAGCCTCTCCCCCCTCCACAACCCGATCAACCTGGCCGGTATTCTCGAGGCCCGCAAGCGTTTCGCGGATGCGCGGCAGGTGGCCGTCTTCGATACCGCCTTCTATTCTACTCTCGAGCCGAAAGCATACCTGTATGGCATCCCATTCAAGTACTACGAGAAGTACCGCATCCGCAAATACGGCTTCCACGGGATCAGCCACGAGCATAGTGCCCGTCGTGCCCTAGAAGCGTTACCGAAGCGCCCCTTGCGGCACGTTTCCTGCCACTTGGGGAACGGTTCCTCGATCACCGCCATCGTCGACGGTAAGCCGCTCGATACCACCATGGGATTCTCCCCACTCCAGGGCCTCATGATGGGAACACGCTCGGGAACCATCGATCCGAGCATCGTTTCGTATTTGGAAGAGAAGGAAGGGCTGAGTCCGAAGGCAGTGAACGCGATGCTCAATAAAAAGTCCGGCATCCTGGGTATGTCGGAAATCAGCGCAGACGTACGCGATATCTACCACTTCTCGAAGCTGGGCGACGAACGGGCACGGCTGACGCTCGAAATGATGGCGTACCAGGTGCGGCGTTTCGTGGGAGAAATGGTAGCGGTCATGGGGGGAGTGGACGTGATCAGTTTCACCGCCGGCATCGGGGAAAACGCCTTTTATATCCGTAAAATGGCTTTAGAAGGACTGGAAGAGATGGGAATCATCCTTGATGCCGATGCGAACTACAGCAATGCGCCCATCATATCGGCCCCGGAAAGCCGCGTAGAAGTACTCGTCCTGCCCGCAGATGAAGAGCGTGCCATGTTCGAGCAGGCCATGGCCATGGAGCTAGAATAACCGCCCACGTGCTTCCGTATCCCTGGTTTCCATAGTACAATGATAAGAAGGCTAGGCTCACCGAACCCATGCTCACCAAAATAAAACAATTCGTCTTTTACCTCGGGTATGAACTGAGCCTGTTCCAGAAGGTAATGGCGGGACTCTTGGCCGTAGCCGTAGCGGGATTCTTGGGCATGCAGGCTACCGGATTGGTAGCGACCCTCAGCGGAAACCTACTCAAAGGTTCCGTGACGGAAAGCACCGCAACTCCTACGGAAGTCGGAGCGGTCCTGAGCATCATGAGCGTCGACCAAAGCGAATTGGCAGCCAGTGGGTCACTGTCGGTGAAGTACGCCCTCTCAAACAAACCTGATACGCCCTTCAAATTCGTCCTCAGCGTCAGTTCAAACGAAACCGAAGTAGGCAAGGGTGAAGCCGAGTCCTCCGAACAGTCCGGCGTCGTAGCTGCCCAGATCGACAGTGCTGGCCGTGCGGCGACATCGTTTACGGTGCGGATAACGGGTGAAGGTGGTGGCCAATCCCTCAGCGACACCGTGACCGTCGTTTCGGGAAGCGTAGCAATCCCGAGCATCCCTCCAGCAACTTCCTCCGGCGCCATCGTCAATCCTTCACCCCAACCATCCCCCACGCCCACGCCCTCCCCCACCCTTCCGCCCTTGATGCTCACGGGGTCGGGAAGCCTGCCCCCAGGTTTCGGTCAATCGACCACCAAC
>CAYOUH010000145.1:0-2023 GCA_964407085.1 uncultured Candidatus Peribacteria bacterium
CGTGCCAGGTACAGGATCAGCCCCAGCTTCGCAATTTCCACCGGTTGGACGGAGGGTAGGCCCGGGATGTCCAGCCACCCCGTAGCGCCATTGAGCGTGACGCCCAGTGGAGTGAAGAGGAGGAGGAGCAATCCAACGCCACCGAAGAACACCAGCGGGGAAAGCCGTTTCCAAAATGACAGAGGAAGCCACATCGAGAGGAACCATGCCCCGAGGGCGAAGAGCGTATGCCACAAGGATCGGAGCAGGTAGAAGCTGGTCGTCGGCTCCGGATACGCCGCGGGATCCTTGGCGGAGGGGGTCTTGGGCAGGTTGGACGACTGGAACGCGCGCACGCTGGAAGTCATCACGAAACCGAAACGCACGAGCGCGAAGATGGTGAGGAACAACGGATAATCGATGGGGCGTCGGGCGGTGGTCATGGGTGATAGGCCCGGACATCATATCCGATCCCCGACCATGCTGCAAAACGGCTTGGGTCGAAGCCTTTACCTTCCGGCCTCGAGCCTCAGGATTCTTACGCCGAGATATTCTCTGAGATCGAGAAGATCGACCCGAGTACCAGGAAAGCGAACCATCCGACCGCGACGCCGACCACCAGGATCGCTACCGGTTCGATGATGCTCGTCATGTTCTTCAGGCTGTGGTCGATCTCGCGCTCGTACTGGTTGGCGACTTTGAGCGAACTCGTCGAGATCGTCGCCGTCTGCTCGCCCACCGAGATGATGGCGGTCAGGTCCCGGGTGAACAACCCATCCGTTTCATCCAATGCCTCGCTGATCTTCTTTCCCCCCTGGACCTTGAAGAGCACGCCGTCGAGTGCCAAACGGTACACTTCGTTACCCACCGACATGGCCACCGTCTTAATAGTCTTCGTCAACGGCAACCCGCTGTCGAGCAGTGTCGCCAGGCTGCGGGCGAACTTGACCAGGATCATCTTTTTCAACAAATCCCCGATGGCCGGGATCTTGAGCAGCATGCCATCCTTCCACAGCTTCCCCTGGTCGGTCTTGATATACGAGCGGAAGATGTAGAAACCCAACCCGACGACCACGATCAGCCACCACCAATTCCCCGCCACGAAATCGTTGAGCGTGATAAGCAGCGCGAGGGACGAGGGCAGCGGGGCGCTGACCGATTCGAACAGGCCCTTGAGCGGCGGGACGACCACGGCGATGATGACCACGAACGCGATCGCCAGCGTGATGAGGATGGTAGCCGGGTACATGACCGCCTGGCGGATCTTTAGCTGCAGTTCGAGCGTCCGGGTGATGGCGTCCGACAGTTTCTGCAGCGACTGGTGCAGGCTTCCCGTGAGTTCTCCGGAGCGCAGCATGCCCACCTCCGTGTCGGAGAACACCATGGGGAATTTGGAAATCGCACCGGAGAGCGTCTCACCGTGCTCGATGTTGTACATCAGTGTGTTGATGATGCGCTTGAAACGCTCCGATTGGGTCTTTTCCCGCAGCACCTCGAGAGCGGAAAGCATGGGAATACCCGCATCGATCATCACCGAGAGGAGCTCGAAGAAGTACGCCTTCTCCTTGAGTGGCACCTTCCGACTGTCGGTGAAGGCATCGTTGAGACGCACGTGCCACGCGCTGGAACGGTTGTCGTAGACGCCGTAGACGATTTCCTGGGGTTGGTCGGCCATGGGAAGGGGTTCTGGGACTTCCCACTATCATACCACAAAAACACCCGTTTTCCCAATCCTTGGCCACCCAAAAGGACCCTACTTGTAGTAAGCCTCGAGTGTCAGGGTGTAGTCCTGCCTGCCCTTGCCCAGCAGGAACGAGATCCCGCGGACGGACAGTAGCCGCTTGGCCTGCTCGATGCCCTTCACCAGGCCCAGGACGGCACTCGGATCCCCGGAGCCGCTGATATTGGCCACGATCGAGAGGCGCTTTGGGGTAGACTGGTTCAGGTTCTTGGAGAAGCTGAGCGACGCCAGTGACAGACCAGCCGTCTCCGCGATGCCCACGATATCGTTGATGATTCCCTCCTGCTCGACCGTAGCGGGGAA
>CAYOUH010000146.1:0-2010 GCA_964407085.1 uncultured Candidatus Peribacteria bacterium
GCGTCCGCGATTATTGAGAAATACGACAGTATCACCGGGATGGGTCATCTTCAGTAGTAACACCTTTCCTTGTTCCCGAAGGCGAGCATTGATTTCAAGTGTTACGGAATCACAGATAAGTGCCCGTCTGTAGTTGTAATAGTTGTAATAGAGTTCGTATGGGTCGATCCTGGACATCATCCTTTCGGCCATCGATGCCAAACTCACCGCTGAACTCCCCACTAAGGACGGGAGGAATCTCCTGATCCTGTCCCTGAATCGAGGAGTACCACCTTGCACATCGATGCCCAGCGTCTTGAACCGATCAGCCAAGACTAGGTCCGCTACATCCTGGGGGGTGACGTTCCCTGAATCAATCCCCTGCCTCACACCCAATGATTTTAAGCGAGCCAATTGAGCAGTGGCGTGTTCACGAACAGCGGTAAAAAAAGCATCGACGGTGACGACACCGGTCGTCAGGTTCCTGGGACCCGAATTTCCATACGGCTGCTGAAGGAGGATTGCGTTATCAGCATCAATGTGATGCACGAATTCCCTTTTGTTCGCGTTCGAGAGAGTCATGTGTTGGCGAGATGGCTCTTCCTCTAGATCGGCGCGTATGTCCGGGAAGGAATCCAGGGAGATACTGGAGAAGGTTTCCAGCAAGCGGCCCGGCAGGAGTTCCCCTAGAAGCCCATGGATATCGGAGTATGAACGCAAGCGCATATCCTTCTCGGGATTTGTGATGCGCACATTCGGTCGATAGCTAAAGGCGGCATGCTCGATGAGCACGGGATCACACCCCCTGCGCCTTAGCGCATCGATGCCTTCGTACACCTGATCGGGATAGCCTTTGATCCGTTCCATAGTACTAGTTTCAATACACCCTCGCACTCCTGCGTGCCGTCCAGCGCGCGGCAGGACGGCGCTGCAGGGAGCGGAGTTGCTGGTCGAGCATGAAGTTGGCCTGGTGGATGAGCGACAGGGCGCAGTTGGCCGCCATGTCGGCGGTCTCCAGGTACGGGCGGTACAGGCCGATGGTGCGCAGCTGGTGGTAGGCCAGGGAGCGGATTTCCTTGGTCAGCGGATCTTCCTTGTGCCACTGGGGCAGATGCTCACGACGCATGAATTCGCGGAATCCGGAGAGTAGCTCCTCGAGTTCCGCGCGGGCGGTGGATATGTAGCGCTCCTCGACGCCATCCGACCCCGGCGGCATATGCAGGGCCCGGTCCATGTTCGTCCGCGCTCCCTCAGCCATGCGCTCCATCCATTCCCCCATGCCCGGATAGTCGGAAGAATTCCCATAGCGCGCCCGGAACGCGACCACGTAGTCGCGCACCAGTTCCGCCGCTTGGAAGGCCTTGAGCCTCCACAGGCCGCCGAATTGCGGGATGGGATTCAGCATGGGGATAAAAAATCGAGGAGAGTGGGAAAGGATCAGTTGCCGTTGGAATTGCCGTTCGTCACCGGGCGGTTCACCTCGACCGCCATCCAGTTGAGCGTGGTATCGGTGATCTGGGCGGTGTCGAGCAGGATCGTGAACCCGTCGCGGTCGACGAGATCCACGCCGTAGCGCGCATCGGTGATGCCCACGGAGGTCAGGGTGACGATGGGGGCCGTGGCGTAGGGGGTGCGGAACTCGACACGCAGGTTGCGCAGGCCAGCCGGGATGATGACCTGTCCCGCGGTGTCGTCGCTGACGATCACGTGGCCCTCGACCTCGACATCACCGCGGACGAGGACATCCTTCATGAAGGCCACCGATTCGCGGAAGATCGCCTGGGCGTCGAACACGATGCGTCCAGTGAAGCTGACCACGTCGTTAAACAGTGAGGCGAACGTGCTCCAGACCCCCAGCACGCTGGACTTGTCATCCGTGGTGTCACCGGCGAGGAGCGAGCCCGAGGCGGTGGTGGAGAATCCGGAAGGCAAGGTGGAGCCGGAGGCGGTGGAACCCGAAGCCGTCGAACCGCTGCCCGTGCTCGGCGCGGGAGTCGGAACGGGGGTCGGGGTCGGCGCGGGAGCCGATCC
>CAYOUH010000147.1:0-1996 GCA_964407085.1 uncultured Candidatus Peribacteria bacterium
GCGAGCTTCAGGCGCTTCATGATCTTCTTCTGCTTCTGACCCGACGTACGCTTCAGTTCCTCTTTGCGCTCCTCGATGAACTTCTTGAGATCCGTCCTCTCGATGATCTTGCGGATCGCCTCGGAACCGATCCCGGCCTCGACCACGTGTCCGAACTGCAGGGAAACATCGCGGTAGGTGATTTCCGAGAGGATACGGCCCACTGCCAGGCTTTTCAATTGCTCCTTGGCCTTGCCATAGCTTTCCTCGATGGCGTTCAGTTCCTGCACCAGATCCTCCGGGGAAACGGTCTGGTCCTTCTCGACGGGAGCCTTCTTGGACTTGGACTTTTTGACCGGTTCCGCCGCTTCCTCAGCGACCCGTGCGGCTTCACTGCGCTGTCCGATGACCTTGCGCTTCTGGTACTGGTTCTGGACCTGGTGGCGCTTCTGGCGGTAGCTATCATCCAGTTCCTTCATGGCCTCTTCCTTGGCCTTCTCATCGACGTCCGTCACGATGTACGCGGCGAAGTACACCACCTGCTCGATATGCTTGATGGGGAGGTCCAGTAGGAGTCCGAGACGGCTCGGGGTGGAGCGCAGGTACCAGATATGCGTAACGGGGACGGCCAACTTGATGTGTCCCATGCGCTCGCGGCGCACGACGGCACGCGTCACTTCTACGCCGCACTTCTCGCAGACCACGCCCTTGTAGCGGATACGCTTGTACTTTCCACAGTAACACTCCCAGTTCTTCGTCGGTCCGAAGATGCGCTCACAGAACAACCCGCCGCGCTCCGGTTTCTGGGTGCGGTAGTTGATCGTTTCGGGCTTGGTCACCTCGCCATACGACCATCCGAGGATGTCATCGGGCGATGCGACGGAAACGGCGATGGCCTCGAACGTGGAGGAGGAGGCGTTTTTGGAGACCTGGGGCATGCGGGGTGGGGGAGAAGGAGGATGGAAGTGAAACGGTCTGGTCGGTATTCGTTACTACAGGAGATCGTCCAAGGATGAATCGGGCGGGGCGCTGCGGTCGTTAGGATCGATCTCGCCTTCCATACGATTGAGCGTTTCGTCGTCGTGGGCCATTTCGGTTCCTTCGGCCGGCTGGGTATCGCGGCCACTGAGGATGATCATATCGTTGGCAACGATCTCGGTCCGGAATGACCGGATGCCGTTCTCGTTATCCCAGCTGCGGGTCTTGAGGTACCCTTCGATGTAAACCAGCTTTCCCTTGTGCAGGAACGTGTGGCAGATCTCGGCCAGCTTGCCCCATACGACGATGTTGTGGAATTCCGCGGAGGATTTCTTTTCGTGTCCAGCAGTCACCCAGGTGCGGTTGGTGGCGATACCGAAGGTGGCGATGGGCTGTCCGTTGGTCGTGGTCTTGATTTCGGGATCCCGGGTGACGTTACCGACCAGGATCACCTTGTTGATCGTCCTCATGGTAGGGGAGGATAGGTAAGTAGGCAGCAGAACCCTTCATCACTCATTTTCCTCATCGTCCGAAACTTGGCCTTCCTTGATGGCCATTTCTTCCAGGGAAACGGGCTCGTTGTCCTTGGCGGGACGCTCTTCGGACTCATCCAGTTCGAACGCGTCGCTCGGTTCTTCGACATCCTTGTCGGGCTCTTCGGCTGCGACGGTATCGATCTCCTCGACCCTCGTCGTATGGTCATCTTCTTCGCCTGCATCCACCACCACGCCAGCCAGGTCGAGGTCCTCAGTGATCATGCGTATCTCCGCCAGCTCCTCACGGGTGAAGAGGTCAACGCGCAATCCTAAGCTCTGGAGTTCCTTCACCAACACGTTGAAGCTCTCCGGGATTTCCGGGGCACGGATGGCATCGGCCTTGACGATGGATTCGTAGGCCCGGGAACGTCCTCGTACGTCGTCGGACTTGATCGTGAGCATTTCCTGCAGCGTGTAGGCGGCACCATAGGCCTGCAGTGCCCACACCTCCATTTCTCCGAAGCGCTGTCCTCCGTGCTGCGCCTTGCCTCCCAGCGGCTGCT
>CAYOUH010000148.1:0-707 GCA_964407085.1 uncultured Candidatus Peribacteria bacterium
CGCGTTTCCCGTCGGTTCCACGTTGTTCATAACGCACTTCCATCCTCCCTCGACCCTTTCTTCCAAGAACAGAAGGCTGTTCGGAGTTACCGTTACACTGGCAAAAGTTGCCCGACCGCCTAATTGGAGATTCCGCTCTTCGGAAGGCCTGTAAAACTTTCCTAGTTCTAAATTGGAAGGCAGTGGACGAGTTTCCCTGACTTTTTCCACCTTGTCCGAAGCTTTATTTGCATTGCCCATACATATTGGGGTTATCGCCTTACTTTACCATTTCAGCAGATGTTTAGCCACTCCTACACCCTCTTCACCCCCACATCGCCATATTCAGGCAGGGCGGCTTCCTTGTCCCATTCCAGGATGTCTTTCGTGATGGTTCCCAGGGTTTCCTTCTCGATATAGCTGCCCCATTCCTTCTCGACCTGGTCGTTGACACCTGTCAGGCCGATCAGAATGCGGTCGGAGACGCCATAGTCGGCCTCCTTGCGCAGGTCCTGGATGGTGCGGACGAGTTCGCGGGCGATGCCCTCGCGTTCGAGTTCAGGGGTGACGGTGAAGTCCAGCGACAGGACGACTCCCTGATCGGAAGCTACCTCGTGACCCTCCTTGCCTTCGTAAGCAATTTCCACCTCGTCCTTAGTCAGAACCCACTCGTTGCTCTCCCCTTGCACGATCACATTCCCGCCTTCCTCACGGAATTTGCCCTCCTT
>CAYOUH010000148.1:717-1878 GCA_964407085.1 uncultured Candidatus Peribacteria bacterium
GACTTCCTCGCGGGTCAGGGTCCACTCCGTGCCACTCTCCCCTTCCACGATCACGTTGTCACCTTCTTCACGGAACTTGCCTTCCTTGGCTGCGGAAATGATCTTTTGGACGTCGCCTCCGAACTTAGGGCCGATGAGTTTGCCGTTGGGCCGGGCGATGATACGCGCGATGCCCGACGCGTCATCGACGAAGATGATCTCCTTCACGTTCAGCTCTTCCTTCACGATATCGGCATACACTGAGACGGTCGCCTTTTGCGCATTGGAGAGGACGATCTCAACCTTCGATAGCGGCTGGCGGACCTTCATCTTCTTCATGCCCCTCAGGCTCAGTCCGAGCGAAACCACGGTGCGAACCATGCCGATTTCGGCATTGAGCTTCTTATTGACCAAGGACTGGTCGGCAATCGGCCAATCCGCCAGATGTACTGAATCCCCTGTCCCGCCCAGGCCACGGTAGATCTCTTCGCTGATGAAGGGGACGAAGGGCGCGGTTAGCTGAGTCAGGGTCGTGAGGACACGATAGAGCGTGGCGTAGGCCTCCGCCTTGTCTCCATCGTTCTCACTCTTCCAGAAGCGGCGACGGGAACGGCGGATGTACCAGTTCGTCAGGCCGTCGATGAAATCGAGCACGGGCTTGGTCGCTGCGGCGAGGTCGTAGCCATCCAGGGCTTCGGTCATGCGCGTGATGCATACCTGGAGTTCGGACAGGATCCACTGGTCGAGAGGGTTGGACGGAGCCTGCGGTAGCGCAGATACCTGCCAGCCGTCGATATTCGCATACGTCACGAAGAACGAGTACGCGTTCCAGATCGGAAGCATCACCGATTTGACCACCTCGTCGACGCCCTTCTCGCTAAATCTCAGGTCGTTGGCGGAGACCGCTGGGGAAGCCATCAGGTACCAGCGCATGGCATCGGCGCCGTACTGCTCCATGACGATGGCGGGATCGGGGTAGTTCTTCAACTTCTTGCTCATCTTCTTGCCATCCTCCGCCAGCACGATGCCGTTGACGATCACGTTCTGGAAAGCTGGTTTGTCGAACAGCGCGGTGGACAGGACCATGAGCGTGTAGAACCATCCACGAGTCTGATCCTGGCCCCCGGCGCTGACGCTGGCGGGGCAATCGGCCTCGAACCTGCTCCGCTGTTCGAAGGGGTC
>CAYOUH010000149.1:0-1278 GCA_964407085.1 uncultured Candidatus Peribacteria bacterium
CGGCGTGAACGTAATCGTCCACGCCACCCCGGGTACTATCGTGATCCGCGGATTCGACCTGATGCGCCGCTATATCGCCAAGAAGTCACTCGAGGAACTCGTCCGCGACGGTCGCATCCATCCGGCCAAGATCGAGGAAACGGTGGAGAAGGTGACCAAGGACGTGAACCAGCTCATCAAGGAATCCGGCGAGAAGGCGTGCTTCGAGCTCGGCATCACGGGATTCCATCCTGACCTGGTGAAGCTCATCGGCCGCCTGCGCTTCCGCACGAGCTACGGGCAGAACGTCCTCAAGCACTGCGTGGAGGTCGGGTTCCTGGCCGCGGCCATCGCCGGGGAGATGGGAGCCGACGTGGAGACGGCGAAGATCGGCGGATTCCTGCATGACATCGGCAAGGCGGTCGACCACGAGATCGAGGGGACGCACGCGCAGATCGGCGGGAGTATCGCCCGGAAGTTCGGCATCAACGAACAGATCATCAACTGCCTCGAGGCGCACCACCACGAAGTGCCCATGGAGTCACCGGAAGCGTTCATCACCGCTGCCGCAGACGCCATCTCTGGTTCACGCCCGGGAGCGCGCCGCGAGTCGCTCGAGGCCTACATCAAGCGCCTGAAGGAACTGGAGGCTTTGGCCAACGGGTTTACGGGAGTCAAGAAGAGCTTCGCCATCCAGGCGGGCCGCGAGATCCGCGTCATGGTGGAGTCGGAGAAGGTCAGCGACCTCGACGCCAAGAAGATCTCGTTCGAACTGGCTCGCAAGATCGAGAAGGAATTGGTCTACCCGGGCGAGGTGAAGATCACCGTCATACGCGAGACGCGCAACGTGGAATACGCGAAGTAGTCCCGTTGAAAAACGTAGTAGGGAAAAAGAGCCCGCATGTCGGGCTCTTTTCGAATCCCGCATGGGAGGGGTATCTTGCCTTCGTTGCCGAAAAACCTTATGGTTCGTTTTCCCTCACCTGAAGCCATGTCCGATCAGATCATCAACAATTCCAACGGGGGGTCCCAGCTAATGATGGAGAGCATCAAGGCCAAGGCAGACCAGAAGCGTAGTCGGGCGGAGAAGTTCGCGGATTGGCTGACGGAGGGTTTTGGCAGCATGTTCTTCCTGGTCTTCAATGTCATCCTGTTCATCGTATGGATCGTCTGGAACGAAGCCCCCTTCGCAGGAATGGTACCCTTCGATCCTTTCCCGTTCAGCCTGCTCACGTCCGCGGTTTCCCTGGAAGCCCTCATCCTCGCGCTCCTCGTGCTCCTGGGCCCAGACCGATCCCG
>CAYOUH010000149.1:1294-1863 GCA_964407085.1 uncultured Candidatus Peribacteria bacterium
CTGCTCACCATATCGCGGAAACTCAACGTGGACCTGCTCGAAGACGAGGAACTCAAAAGGATGCTCCAGGAAACCGATCCCGAGCGCCTGGAGCGGATGGTCAACGATCAGATCAACCACCGCAATCACTCGGGGATCGTCACTCCTGAGGGAGCTTCGACGGAACCCTAGGCCGTCCTCGCCTGGGCGATCAAGGAGCGCATCTTGGCGCGCGTCTCGTTCACGAACGGAACGACGTTCGCCTTCATGAAGGCCGCCTTGCGTTCCAGGGCGGTCGTGACGCGAGCGGCACGTTCGCCGGCTCGGGCGATATCCCGCTCGAGGGGCTGCGCCCGGGTGGTGGGTCCGTTCATGGGAGTGGGGGTAGGGGGCGCCCCGTTCTACTCCCTGTCCATTGACTTGTCAAATTTTCATTTCTTGAAGTACTTTCCTAACTCCTTGAATGGGTTCGGGGGTTCTTCTTCCGTACAGTGGCAGGGCCCGGCATTGAGGTCCTGGCCACAGGTGGGACAGCGTCCCAGGCAGCCATCACGACATACTGCGAGAGGATCGGTGGCCGCGAGGATTTC
>CAYOUH010000150.1:0-1844 GCA_964407085.1 uncultured Candidatus Peribacteria bacterium
TGACCGAGATCAAGTCGGCGCTCAAAGAACGCGACCTCAAGCTCCTCGGAGACGAATAATTGAACAAGTACCCTTCCGCTTCCTCCCATGCGACACCGCGTCAAACGTATCCAGTACAACCGGGACCAGGACCACAAGGAATCCCTCCTCCGCAACCTCGCCACGCAGCTCTTCCTCCACGGACGGATCGTCACCACGCGCAAGTTCGCGGATGGTGCCGGCTCCATGGTCGAGAAGATCATGACCCGCGTGAAGGGCAGCGACAAGGTTACGGCCATCCGTTACCTCAAGGGAGTCATCTATGACGAGAACGCCTCGAAGATGGTTCTGGAGACCTATCTCCCCAAGTACGAAAAGCTCTCTTCCGGATTCTTGCGCAAGACGAAGGTGGGTGTCCGTCCCGGGGACAATGCCCAGAAGGTTCAAATCGAATTTGTGTAATGCCCGCATTGGTTAACGACACCGCTGATCACATCGTAATGAAAACATTCTTTCCCTCCACATCGGATATCACCCGCGCTTGGTTCCTGGTCGATGCCAAGGACCTAACCCTGGGTAAGCTCGCGGTCAAGCTGGCCAACGTCCTGCGCGGCAGGAACAAGGCTACGTTTTCACCCCATCTCGACACCGGCGATTTCGTCGTCGTGGTCAATGCCCGTCACCTCGTGGTGTCTGGTAATAAGGGTGCTGACAAGCAGTACTACAGCCACTCCGGACACTTCGGACATCTCAAGCAGACCACGCTGACCGACATGCTCGAGAAGAACCCCTGCCGCGTGATCGAGCTGGCCGTACGCGGCATGATGCCCAAGAACAAGATGCGCGACGTGATGATGAAGAAGCTGAAGGTCTATCCTGAAGCCTCCCATCCGCACGAAGCCCAGAAGCCTTCCATCCTTTCCCTAGACTAATTTCCATGGTTGCCAAAGGCCAAACCGATCACCAGTTCCCCGGTCAGTACGTCTACACCGTCGGACGCCGCAAGACCTCCGTCGCTACCGTCCGCGTCTATCCTGCCGGAAAGGGCGTGATCTACGTCAATGGGGTTCCCGTGAAGGAGTACGTGAAGGACAAGTACGATCTCGATACGATCCTCTCGCCCCTCACCCTGACCGACATGAAGGGAAAGATCGACTGCTCGGTGCACGTCGAGGGCGGAGGAATGAAGGCTCAGGCCGAAGCCATCCGCCTCGGGATCTCCAAGGGGCTGTGCGAGATCGACATGATGATGCGTCCGTCACTAAAGAAGGAGGGCTTCCTGACCCGCGACTCGCGCATGAAGGAACGCAAGAAGCCGGGTCTCAAGGGTGCACGCCGCTCCCCGCAGTGGGCCAAGCGTTAAGCCATCGGAAACATCGAATATGGAAAGGGGCTCCCATGGGAGCCCCTTTTTCGTGCACCCGAAACCAATGCTATTGTGGAAGGCAGGCCTGCAGATCCGTAGGAAGGGGGGAAACGAATTCCCGTTCCTCGTGCGTACCTGGCATGTGGATGACCAGCCGATGGGCATGCAGGCACTGTCGTGCGAGGCCGAAACGTTCCTCGTACGCGTGGTTGAGTTTGGCGTTCCCGTACGTGTGGTCTCCGATGACCGGATGGCCGATGCTGGAGAAGTGCACGCGGATCTGGTGCGTTCTACCCGTTAGGATCTTCGCCTTGAGGAGCGTGGCATCATGGAGCCTTTGGATGACTGCGAACTCCGTACGGGCATCTCGGCCGATACTTCCCGTCCGGACGGCCATCTTCTTGCGATCCCCAGCCGAACGGCCGATGGGAGCCTCGATCGCTCCCTTCTCTTCCTTCACCGTTCCTGCCACCAGTACGATGTACTCCTTCTCCACACT
>CAYOUH010000151.1:0-1833 GCA_964407085.1 uncultured Candidatus Peribacteria bacterium
ATATCCAGGCCGTAACGGCCCAGAGCGGGGAGTCCGCCATCGCCACCCTTCGCTCCGTTCCTGACCAGTACCGCGAGAGCTTCGAGGCGGCCCTCTCCCTCGACTTCCCGGAATCCTATCGCTTCGCGAACGAGGTCCTGGTGTGCGGGATGGGTGGTTCGCGCTGGCCGGCACTGATCATCGAGAGCGTCTTCCGGGACCGGCTGCGACTCCCGCTCCTGCTTAACGCCAACCCCATCCTCCCCGGCTGGGTCGATGACCGTACACTGGTGGTGCTCTCCTCCTACTCCGGAACCACCGACGAACCCATCGCCAACGGTCGGGAGCTCCTCGAGCGTAAGCATACCCTCCTGACCGGGGTGGCTCATGGGGCGGGCATCGCCGACCTCCTGCGTACTGCCGGTGTCCCGCATTACCTCTTCGACGCCAAATATAATCCCTCCGGACAGCCGAGAAATGGCTACGGCTACACCCTAGGTGCCTTGCTCGGGATCCTGGTGAAGTTGGGCATCATCGACGCCGATCCGGGTGCCATCCGTGCCTCCTTTGACCGCCTAGGCGACGTCATCGCCCGCTTCGATCTGGACCGATCTTCGAACGATAACCTGGCCAAGCGCCTGGCTGCGAAGCTCCACGACCGATACCCCTACCTCCTCACGGGGCACTTCCTCGAGGGCGTGGGGAACGCATTTCAGAACCAGATCAACGAAACCGCGAAGGCCATATCGTCCTACCGCGTGATCCCCGAAATCAATCACCACCTGATGGAAGGGCTGGCCCATCCGCAGTGGCACCATGATGGGGCGCTGTTCCTGTTTTGCAGCTCACCGCTCTATCATCCCGATCATGCCAAACGCTTCGCTATCACGCGCGAGGTCATCGAGAAACAGGGCATTGCTTCCGAATGGATCGATACCGAAGGCGAAACCCCCTTCGACCACGCGCTCTACCTCCTCCTGCTGGGGAACTGGACGGCGCTGTACCTCTCGGCGCTCTACGGGGAAAATCCGAACGCTATACCGTACGTCGACTACTTCAAGAAGCGGATGAGGGAGTGAACGGGAAGCCGTCTTTCTCCAGCTGCGCTATTGCCTCGATCTCGTAGGGAGAAGGGTCGATAAGGGTTTTCTCCTTCAGCTTTGATAGACAGGCTACCACCTCTCGATGGGTAAAGCGCCAAAGTCGCCTGCTCTGTTCTTCGACCTTCCATGAAGCTTTCTGTAGTTTGACCTCACGCTTCTTTCTGTACGCATCCAGGCTCTCGGCGGCTTCTGCAGGCGGATTGCTCAACTCATGCTCAAGTTTCTTCTCACGAGCCAAGGCGTCAATCAGTGTTGTCAGGGCGCCGTTGAGTTCAGGGATTTGTTCCATGGTCTGATAAAACAATTGATCTGAACTTCTCCCCCCGCTCGCGGTAGTCCCGGAATTCCCCGAAGCTCTCGCAACCGGGGGTGAGTGCGACGGTACCACCTGACTGCGCCATCGCTCTGGCTTTTGCGAATGCTTCTTCCAGATTCGCGCAGCGTGTGATCTTTTCCGCCTCCACGCCCCCTTCATGGAGTTCTTTCTCCAGCGTTTCTTGAATCGACCCAATCAGGAAGAGGTGCTTGATCCGGTCGTCTTTTACCGCTTCCGCCACGGGCAGGAACTCGCCCGGCGTCGGATGTTTCCTATACCCGCCCATGATCAGGATCAGGTTGCCGGGTAGCGCGTTCACGGCCATGACGATGTTGAGCGGACTGCAACCGGAACTGTCATTGACGTACTTCATACCACCTTTTTCGGCCACTAGCTCCAGTCGGTGGTCGAGGCCGCCGAATCCACGAAGGGCAC
>CAYOUH010000152.1:0-1804 GCA_964407085.1 uncultured Candidatus Peribacteria bacterium
CTGCGGAGGTGGGGAGACCAGCGACCGCTGCGTATAAGGAAACGAAAGCGTAACGGCTGCAAGCGGGAGTCGGAGGGGTTCATAGTACCGTTTGAGTCTGAGGGACAACATAACCCTGGACGAGGGAAGGGACCCTGCTTTGTTCATGCAACCGAAGAGCAGAGGATCGAGGGATTGCCATGTCGCTAACCACCCCGGACACGATCAGGACGCTACAGAGGAAGCTGTATGCCAAGGCCAAGCAAGAACCAGCCTATCGCTTTTACGCGCTTTACGACAAGCTCTACCGGGAAGACATCCTCAGTCATGCCTGGCGGCTTGTCCGGTCGAACCGAGGCAGTCCCGGTATGGATGGGATCAGCTTCGAGGCCATCGAGAGCGGAATCGGGGTAGAGACGTTTCTGCGGGACCTGGCCCGTGATCTGAAAGACAAGACCTACCGCGCCCAGCCGGTAAGGCGCGTCATGATTCCCAAAGCGGATGGCAGTCAGCGCCCGCTTGGGATACCGACGCTCCGCGATCGGGTCGCACAAATGGCGGTGAAACTCATCATCGAACCGATCTTTGAAGCCGACTTCTGTGAGCACTCGTACGGATTCCGGCCCAGGAGGTCGGCCCACGATGCCGTGGATGACATCGCCCACACGTTATGGGCCGGCTACACTCAAGTCATAGACGCCGATCTATCAAAGTACTTCGATAGCATTCCGCATGCCAAGCTACTGGCCGTGGTGGCCGAGCGTGTTGTCGATGGGGGGATTCTGCACCTCATCAAGCAATGGCTCAAAGCCCCGGTCATCGGCGAAGACGACAACGGAGTGAAGAAGACCGTAGGTGGTGGAAAAGCCAATCGCAAAGGCACGCCGCAGGGCGGCGTGATCTCCCCGCTCTTGGCCAACTGCTACCTGCATATTCTCGACCGAATATGGCAACGGCAGCACCTGAAGGGCAAGCTATCCGCACATCTCGTGCGTTACGCGGACGACTTTGTCATCCTGTGCCGAAAAGAGGTAGAGGAACCGCTGAAAGTGGTGCGTCATGTCCTGGACCGTCTGGACCTCAGCCTCAACGAGACGAAGACCCACATCGTGGACGCCACCCAAGCAAGCTTCAACTTCCTGGGTTTCACGATTCAGATGAGTCGAGGGGCCAAGACTGGAAAACCGTACCCGAATGTCCGGCCAGCAGACAAATCGCTGAAGAAAATCAAGGCGAGGCTGACGGAACTCACGGGCCGGAAACTGACCCCCATCCCCTTGAGAGATATCGTGGGAAACGTCAACCGCAGCCTGCGAGGCTGGGCAAACTACTTCCACTATCGAAACTCAAGTCTGGCGATGAGCAAAGTCAGATACCACGCGGAAGACCGGTTGCGAACCCATTTGATGAAGCGTCATCAGGTGAAGGACCGAGGAACTGGTTTCCGCCGGTTTCCAAGTGCTCATCTCTACGGGCGCTACGGGCTATACAAAGTTCCTACGAAGGCGGGCTGGAACTCGGCGCATGCCGTGGCGTGAAGAGCATCGGAAAGCCGTGTGCGGGAAAATCGCATGCACGGTTTGATGAGGGAGGGCAGGCGAAAGCCTGTCCTCTACTCTACCCGCGAGAGCTGCACTAAGCAATGCCGTCAACACTTTCACTGGATCTTTCCAGGTGATCATCTTGCGTATAGCAATACAAACCAGCGACCCGACAAAAGCCCCGAGCGCGAGCATTCCAAGGTATCCCATACTTAGTCCCCCTGCGTTCATAATTCCATTTCAAGGATCAACCGGTCCGACTACGTTGTATTCATGAAGGGGAC
>CAYOUH010000153.1:0-1799 GCA_964407085.1 uncultured Candidatus Peribacteria bacterium
CATCGTTATACGGAGCGTAGGCTGAACCCCACGCCTTAGCTATATACTGCCCGTCCGAACTCTTCATCACGTACCACATGCCATCCTGCCGGCGCCATACCGCAAGGTCGGCCTTGCTATCCCCGTCATAGTCTCCCGTAACCGGCACATCATAGTAGGGGGCATAACCTGCTCCCCAAGCTTTCTCTATCCGTTGCCCATCACTACTGCGCGTGATCTCCCAGATGCTCGTGGCCCCATGCCACACGGCGGTGTCCACCGTCCCATCCCCATCGTAATCTGCCGGGACGGATACGTCGCCGGTGGGGGTGAAGGTCATTGGTCCCGCCATATCGGCTTTCAACATCACACCTCCATAGCCAAGGACGGCAACAAGGCCGGTGAGGAGGGCGATCACCCACAGCTTGAATGTGGATTTCCCAGGAAACGTAGCCATAGGTATATTTGTTAATACACGCGAATCATTGGATAATACCAAAAAGAGCCTCTTTTCGTAAGCGGAAGAGTTAGAAGAGGGTGGTTACACTGTAGGTTTCCCGAACTCTTCCTCCTCGAGCATGGGCATGGCGGCCGTCGATATGCCCTTGGCGCTGCCGGCTTCGTCCCACGCGGCGAGGTCCTTCTCCACTTGGGGGCGGGATTTGCAGTAGGTGCGGTGCGAGTGCTCGATGATCTCCTGCGTGTAGTCCTGTTCGGGGTAGCTGATCCCCAGCGTCTTGCCGGAGAAGGCATCGCGCATCTCGCCGTCGATGGACATCTTCACGTAGAACTCGCGGGTGCCGAGGTTGATGATGTCGCGCGACTTGAAGATCGGGTTGTACTCTTTCTCCAGGATATTGGCGTCCTCTGCGCCGACGCGGAAGGAAATCATGGATCCGACGTTCCCGAACACGGTGGCGCGGATGCCGGGGGAGAGCTGGCCCATGAACTGGTGGGCGAGGGTGACAGAGAGGCGGTATTTGCGCGCTTCGGAGAGGATCTGCTCGAAGGTATCGGTGGCGAAGTTCTGAAACTCGTCGACGTAGAGGTAGAACTCCTTGCGCTGGTCTTCGGGAATGTCGGCACGGCTCATGGCGGCCTGTTGCATCTTCGTAATGATCATGGAGCCGAGGAGGTTGCTGTTCTCGTCACCCAACAATCCGCGCGAGAGCTTGATGAGGAAGATCTTCTTCTCGTCCATGATGGAGCGGATGTTCAGCTTGTTTTCCGGCTGGCCGACGATGTTGCGGATGAGTGACGTGGAGACGAATTGGCCGACTTTGTTGAGCACGGGCATGATGGCCTCGGAGTCGAATTTCTCACTCCAGCCGGCGAATTCATTGACCCAGAAGTTCTTGATGACGCTGTCCTCGATGCGGGCGACGATCTTCTGGCGGTAATTCTTGTCCGTCAGCATCTTCAGGATACTGAGTACTGTCGTGTTCGGAGAGTCAAGGAGGGCCAGGGTGGTGTAGCGCAGCACGTGCTCGAGGCGGTTGGACCAGTTGGAACCGAAGAGCTTCTTGAAGATCTCGATGAAGCCGATGGTGACGCGCATCTTGTATTCCGGGGCGACCTGCTCGAGGGGGTTGAATGCGATGGGCCACTCCGCGTCCGCCGGATCGAAATACACGCAGTCCTTGATACGCTCCTTGGGGACTTGCTTCATGACGTTGTCGATGAGGTCGCCGTGCGGGTCGATGACACCCACGCCGTTGCCGCGCAGGATATCTTCGCGGATGAGGAGTTCCTGGAGCTTTGATTTCCCCACACCCGATTTGCCGACGATGTAGAGGTGCCGGGCGCGGTCGCTGGGCTTG
>CAYOUH010000154.1:0-1786 GCA_964407085.1 uncultured Candidatus Peribacteria bacterium
ACTTCTCCACTTCCACGTTCTCGCTGTCATCCTTCCCGATCGGGGTATCGGGCGCCTGGATCGTGGGGACCAGGACCATGAGGGCATGGAATTCCTTCTCTATGCTTTCCATTTCGGATTCCTTTGTGGCGATGTTTTCCTTCAGCCGTTTCCCCTCCGCGATAGCGGCATCATCCGGTTTCCCTCCCGCGGCCTTCATCTTTTCCGCGTTCGCGTTCCGCTCCTGCTGCAGGTCCATCAGCTCTTTCTGCAGTATGGAGCGCTTGCTGTCGACCTCCAGCAGGCGGTCGAGATCGAGGCTGAGCTTCTTCAGCTTGATGGTTTCCTTGAGCGCTTCGGTGTTGGCGCGGATGGACTTGATGTCGAGCATGGTGGAATGGATGAACGAAGGGCAATGTAATGGTAAACTGGTCTGAATTCAATCGAAGCATGGGAATCGAAACGTTGTTCTCCGAAAAAGGAAGCAATAATAAGTACTATGAACGGCCCAAGGGTGCTAAAGAAAAGATCGCCTATGTCCAACGCCAGGCAGGAGTAGATCTTGGCAGAACCCAGGCGTTAGAAAGTGCCATCGGTCTCAAAGTGTATTTCAACGAACGTCAGATGGCCCAACACGGCGCTGGTTGGGATCTTGTAGGCCCAATCCTAACTGCCGATCTAGAACACATCTCAGGCGATGATGACATGATTGCTAGAATAATGGCCGCTGCCGATCTGATCTTTGGAGCTAGACCAATACTGGAGCTGATAAGGAGGAAAGAAGAATCGGAGAAAAACAACGCTGATGATACGACGATAATTACCACTGGTATGTGCTATGAACGCTGGGCCGGGGGGAGAATTGATCCTACCAAGCCGCTTAGATTGGTCGAAGAAGGGGGCGAACTGCAGGGTAAAAAAGGAATAGTGACGTTATGGTGCGAACAGGTTGAAAAGAAGGTGGGAAAAATCACTGTTTCGTTTCGTTACGTCGCGAAAGATGTGCTGAGCAAATTGATCCATTCAACCAGGCAAACGCTCCCTTCCGGTGTCGAAAGTTCGCCATCGGGGATCGCTAGGGTCACGAAGGATGTTCCGATGAGGAAGCCACGGACAATTAAGCAGCTCGACCAGATGTTGGGATTGCAACAGGGCGTGATTATGGCACCCGCATTTGCCCTGAATTATTGGGACGTGGATCATGGCGGACTGGAAGTATATGGTGCTCTGCGATCAACCAACCTGGATGACTGCGAAAGCATTGATATAGCGTATCCGAGCCCGGCCCTGGCTAATTTCCCCGATACTATGCCCATGCCTTGGGAATCAAGTACTATACCCATCCACTGTGAAAATAATGCCGGGAAAATAGTGCTCTCTCAGTCCACTGATCACGGCAAGCGCGTTTGTCTGGAGGCAACCCTAAAAAGGAATCCGCACGACACCATTCGTAGGATTGACCCCAACCACCACACGTATCTTCGTTCTGTATCGGGCTTCAATGTGACAGCAGACGGTGAAGGCATCGTCGGGACAATTAGTCATCCTTCACCCCTGAAACTTCCTGCCTGCGTGGACCAAATCTTCCCGTATTTGGTTCAGAAGGACTTCGGAATGCTCATGGGGCCGACGATCGCTATGAAAGTTTCTCCCCGGTCTGAGATGGATTGGGAATCTCCGCTCGTGATCCGCCAATCCGAACCTTGTTCAATGCACAAGTCCAAAAAGGGAGACCTCATTGGAATCGTTAAGATGACATTGTTTCAGGGAGAAAACGAAGTAGGAACGTCCGAAGTCACTAGCCTCC
>CAYOUH010000155.1:0-1772 GCA_964407085.1 uncultured Candidatus Peribacteria bacterium
AAAAGATCCGTCTTGGTCGCTTCCGAGATGCAACAGATGATGCTTGCTTTACGCAATGTCCTCCGAAGGGTTAGGCGTTCGACGAGGGTGGGAAACCACGGGTGGGTGTCCGCGTGGAGGAAAGCGATAAGGTCATGGACGATGATCGCTGTCTTCTGCGAACGTGGCGCCATGGCCGGGTAGATGAAGCTGGTAGGAGAGAGCATCCACTCCACCGGATGGCGTCGGAGATGACGCCAGAGGTTGAAATGCCAGAGTAGTCCGCGCCCCTGGATCCGCACATACTTCCCATGCACGTTCAGGAGGAGGGGAGACTTAGCTTGGTTCCCGAACAACACGAAATCCCTCCCATCTGCCATTAGTATAAGGGCTTTGGCGATTTCGAAGGCGTACCGTCCTTTGCCTGCCCCGCCTTCGCGAGCTTCCCGGATGTCGATGCCGATGGCCATATGCGTTCCAGAATCCGAACTACGTGTTTTCAGCGCGCGCTTTTCCCTCCGGTTTTCGCTTGCAAGGGGCCTCCGCTTTTGGTTAAATGCGCTTCGCACCTTTTACCACATCTCGCCCTCGAGAACCACCCTTCCCATGGCAGTCACCACCAACGACCTGATCAGCAACTTGGTCCACATCGGACGCCCGACGTTCAAGTGGAATCCCAAGATGAAGCGCTATATCGCCGGGCAGAGCAAGCAGATCCACGTGCTCGACGTGTACCAGGTACAGGACCTGATGACCGCGGGATTCGACTTCATCCGCCGCGCCCGCAAGGAAGGCAAGAGCTTCCTATTGGTCGGGACGAAGTTCCAGGTGTCGGATCTGGTCGAGCAAGCCGGCAAGGATCTCACCATTCCCTACGTGCACCACAAGTGGTTGGCCGGACTGCTGACGAACTTCGAGACCGTTAAGAAGCGCATCGAGACCCTGCGTTCCATCGAGGAGATGCAGGAGAGTGGCGAGATAGAGAAGTACACCAAGAAGGAGCGCCTTCGTCTGGGTAAGGAGCGGGCCAACCTTCTCCTGCAGCTGGGCGGCGTACGCGACATGGAGAGGTTGCCCGACGTCATGATCATCATGGACGTGAACAAGGAACACATCGCCCTGTCCGAAGCCAACAAGCTGGGTATCACGGTGGTCGGCGTGCTGAATACCAATGCTAACCCTGATGGAGTGGCTTACCCCATTCCCGCCAACGATACCTCCCGCAAGTCGCTGCAGTACGTACTCTCCGGTATCCGCGAAGCCCTTTCCTCCAAGCCTGAGAAAGCCACAAAGGCTCCGGTCGAGGACGTGGCCGAGGATGGAGCCGAGATGGTCGAGGCTTAACCTGACAGCAGCATGAAAGGATCCTCGCCATCGCCGATAGCCCGCACTGACGGGCTGCCTTTGCCAGTCAACGATTCTCCCGCCCGGCCTCGCACCAGTGCCGAGGCACTGATGGCGGCCCTGTCCTACGTCAGTTTCCTGGGGGTCATCCCCCTGCTCCTGGGACAGAAGAGTGCCTACTGCCTGTGGCATGCGCGCCAAGGACTTACCTATAATATCGTCTACTTCATCGCTGGCTTCGTGGCCGGAGCCTTCGCCTTCTTCGTTCCCGGCATGGGTGCCCTGCCCACACTCCTCACTATTCCGCACGCGATCATCTGCGTGACCTGCGTCATCCTTACCCTATCGGGCCGCGCATTCACCTTCCCCCTCATCACCAAGCTTTCCAAGGAATTCCCCTTCTAATCCCTACCTTCCCCTCCCTCCCATGGACATCCCCGCATCCCTCC
>CAYOUH010000156.1:0-287 GCA_964407085.1 uncultured Candidatus Peribacteria bacterium
CACGCCGAGCAGGCAGATGTCGGGACGGGTGCCCTTGATCGGCAGGTCCATGGGGGCCTCGGCTTTGCGGGCCAGCACGTGGACGATGTGGGGGATGACGTCGGGATTCGGGAAATGCGCCAGGGTGGCGAATTCCATGGAGTTGAGCGAAAAGCTGCGGTTGAGGTTGCGGGTGCGGTAGTTGGTCAGGAAGGATTGTCCGCGCAGGAGCGGTCCGACCTTCCAGCGGTTGAGATCGTCCTCGTTGTACACGGCGAAGCCTTCGAGCAGCGATTTCAGCTTCGCCT
>CAYOUH010000156.1:372-1681 GCA_964407085.1 uncultured Candidatus Peribacteria bacterium
CCAGGACCTGGAGCTTCCCCGCCGCGCTAGCCATGCTTGGCTTCGAAGTCCTTCTCGGTGTTGGATTTCACGTAGTGCTTGAGCCGCAGCATGTTGCGCAGGCCCCGCAGACGGATCTTGATGGCGCGCTTCACGTGCAGC
Source organism: uncultured Candidatus Peribacteria bacterium (assembly GCA_964407085.1). Classification (GTDB taxonomy): domain Bacteria; phylum Patescibacteriota; class Gracilibacteria; order JBDHUY01; family JBDHUY01; genus CAYOUH01. Next base: position 514 of record CAYOUH010000156.1, read on the forward strand.
TGCCAGGTATCCTCGATGGGATGGAAGTTGTACTGGATCCAGGCCTGGTCGTTCTTCTCGCTCTTGGTCAGGATGGAGAACACCGAGGCGAACGCGTCGCCCTCGAAGTGGTCGTACATCTTGATCGGGTAGATGTCGCTGCGTTCCAGGGATAGTTCCCGACCGTAGAGGTGGTCGACGGGGTAGGGGAGATTGGTCGTGTAGTCCCGGACGGTCTCGATCTCACAGTGGGGATAGAGGGCGTAGATCTGGCCCTCCACCAAGGAGGCGATGTGCTCCGGCACGACGAACACGAAATACACGTTCTGCCGGAAGGTCAGCAGTTCGAGACTGAGCTTGTAGTGCTCCAGTGTTTCGTGGAAGGTCAGTAGGAGCTCCTCGAAGCCCGATTCCATCTTTTCCTTGCCCGTGCCCTGGGGGACGCGCACGAGCAGGCAACGTTGTTCTTTGGAGTGGGAGGACAAGGCGGGCGGTGAGTTATCAGGTTCAGTCCATGCCTATTATACCTTCTCTACATTCTACGCTTGATTGACGGATTTTATAAGGGTTGTATACGGTGACTATGTTGTCCGTCGTGGAAGGTACTGATATAATAGTGCGATAAGTGTCCATACTTCTTAACCGATCATAGTAATGGCGGATAGGATTGAAGAAGAATTGGTACGAATGACGAGAAGGGAGGCGAAAACCTTGGTGCACAATCACCGTCGCAGACTTGAAGCTGAGGGGGTCGCGGGGAGAACCAAGCGAGCGCTTGTAGCCGCGTTTAGTTTCGGTGTAGATCTCGCCAGGGGAAAGAAGCCGAAGAAGCCACTCACTAAAACAGTCTTGGCCGCCAGTAGAAAAAAGACGCAGAAGAAATAATCAATCCACTATGAGCGAGCAGTCAGAAGACGGAGACTTTGCGGCCGGTGGTCAGGATATCCCACAGGAGATTCGTCGATGGGTGGCTGCTTATGGACTCGAACCGGAGACTGGTTTTGGAGGGCTCTGCCGAGAGATATTCGATATCGTATTTTCTCATCACATCTTTCAGGAGGAAGATAGGCTGGCGGAACTTCTTGGACAGTATGCGGAGTGGTCATGGGATGAGGGAGACGGGAGAAATTTTGCACTACGTGCGATAGCAGAATGGATGATTGGATGTATGGTTGAAAAACTACTGCGG
>CAYOUH010000157.1:0-218 GCA_964407085.1 uncultured Candidatus Peribacteria bacterium
GAGATCGGAAGAGCAGTCGGCAACGGCGGGCTTTGAAACGGTCCGTGGCCAGAGGACCTCGGCGCTGCGGATCGTCTTTCCTGTAATTTTCTTGGAGAGGTCCGTCACGACCGTCTGGACCTCGGGGAGTTCGGGCATGGCAAAAGTGGTGGTTTGTTTGGTATCGCTGTTTATAATCCCAGCGGTTCCATCGAAAATGAAATGATCGAAAGAATTCT
>CAYOUH010000157.1:228-1668 GCA_964407085.1 uncultured Candidatus Peribacteria bacterium
GGAGTTGGGAATGGATCCCCAGGTTTCGTTGCTGCATGTCGAGTCTACGTCGCCTTCCACTTCCGTCTATGAGATCCGCCTAAACACCCAACGTATCGGCGAACTAACACTGAACGTCGTACGTAGCGAAGGGTGGGCGTGGATATACGATATCCAACTGGACGATGAAATGTACGAAAAACGGCTAGGGAAGGGGTTCTCGGCCTATGTCCGGATCGGTGAATTGTGCATGGAAAAAGGCCACCCCCTTCACTCCTTCGTCAGGGAATCCAATGCGGAAAGAGTTTGGAAAAAGCTCGTTTCGGCTGGATTGGCTCGCAAAGATGGGAATTCCTATTACTATACCGGCATTACCGAATAAGACCCCATGCGCTTCTCCGAACTGTTCACGAAAACCAGTAAGACCGCCACGGCCGATGCCGACTCGGTCAATGCTGAGCTCCTGACCCGGGCCGGGTACATCTCCAAGCAGATGGCGGGTGCGTACAGCTACTTGCCCTTAGGATTGCGTGTTCTCAAGAACATCGAACAGGTCGTGCGCGAGGAGATGGATGCGATTGGAGGGAACGAGGTGCTCATGCCCGCGCTCACCCAGCTCGAACCGTACCTGAAGACTGGACGGGGAGAGATGGACGTCCTGTTCCACCTGAAGGGGCATGGGGACACGGAGCTCGTGCTCAATCCCACGCACGAGGAAATCGTGACGCCGCTGGTGCAGTCGTTCGCGTTCTCCTACCGCGACCTGCCGATCGCCGTGTACCAGATCCAGAACAAGTTCCGTAATGAACCACGGGCCAAGTCGGGCGTGCTGCGCGGACGCGAGTTCGTCATGAAGGACATGTACTCGTTCCATGCGACGGTAGAGGATTTCGAGGCGTTCTACCAGAAGGCACGTCAGGCGTACCATCGCGTGTACGAGCGTCTCGGGCTGGGGGACCGGACGGTATACACCTATGCCTCGGGAGGATCATTCTCCAAGTACAGTCACGAGTTCCAGACCTTCGCGGAGGTGGGAGAGGACACCGTGCACTACTGCGGGAAGTGCAACATCGGCATCAACAAGGAAATCATCGAGGACCTGAAGCAGTCTTGTCCCGAGTGTGGCAACGCATCTCTGGAAGAGCGCAAGGCGGTGGAGGTAGGAAATATTTTCCCGTTGTCTACGCGCTTCACGGATGCCTTCGGGTTCAAGTACGCGGCGGAGGATGGGGAAACGAAGCCAATTCCCATGGGGTGCTACGGTATTGGTCCCTCGCGTCTGATGGGCGTGTTGGTCGAGGTGTTCCACGACGAGCGCGGGATCCTGTGGCCAGAGGGCGTGGCGCCGTACCAGTACCACCTGACTGTCCTGGGAGCTGATGCTGATGTCCTGTCGAAGGCCGCGGAGCTCTACGAGAAGCTTGGCGCAGACAATGTGCTCTTCGATGACCGCGACGCTTC
>CAYOUH010000158.1:0-1666 GCA_964407085.1 uncultured Candidatus Peribacteria bacterium
GGCGGCGGGGCTCGTCTTGATCTCGATCGGCTCCGGCGCCGGGGTGTTGTCGTGGCGCAGCTTCCTGGCTTGATGGTTGGCAGTACGGATAAAAAATCCTTTCTATAACTATGCCTTGGAATCCGGAATCAGAGTGCGCGGGCGCACCGATCAGCCGAATCCGCCGGGCAGGCGAAGGTTGCCGAGATAAAAGGGGGAAACCGGTTTGTACAGGAAACGAATCTCACTTAAGCGGTTATGGATCACTTGCGCGTCGCTCTTCCGTTTCTCTTGTTTGTCGGGAGTGTTCTTTTGGGCGTGGCTTCGTACAGTCCTTTCCGATCGATCACGCTCGTCCCATTCTACGAACGGGACAGGCGGTAATCAAAGCACAGACATTGCCTTATTGCAATACATGTTATCTGGTACTACTTTTTGTAGGCCCGAACGGCTTGCAGGATAGCTTCCGCGGCAGTCTTTCCTATTCCTCCGATTTGTGTCAAATCATCACTCGACATGCGGGACAGGTGGAGGATTTTCTCCACTCCGGCGCCTTTCAGCTTGTCCGCGGTGCCCTCGGGGAGCTCCAGTAGCTCGACTCCGTCGTCTCCGTAGAGCTCTTCCGGAGCGATAGTCATGACAGCGTCGGAGGATTCGATGACTTCCTCTTCGGCAGGAACTTCACCGGCCTGTTGTTCCTTGGCGAAGAGCTCCTCGCCCGTGGCTCCTGGGACGTATTGGTCCAGGTCGCGGATATCGAGCTCGTAGCCGGTCAGCTTGGAGGCCAGCTCCACGTTCTGCCCCTGGCGGCCGATGGCCAGCGGGCGCTGGTCAGTGGTCACGTAGACGATGGCCCGGTGCTGGTTCTCATAGAAGGATATCTCGGACACCTTGGCCGGCGAGAGCGCCGATCGGATGAGCTGGGCCGCATCGGGTGACCATTCGATCACGTCGATCATTTCCCCGTTCATTTCCTTGATGATGGCCTGTATGCGCACGCCCTTCTGCCCGACGCAGGCCCCGATGGGGTCTACTTTTTCGTCCGAAGACGTCACCGCCACCTTGCTGCGGACTCCCGGGCTGCGGGAGATGGCTTTTACCGTCACGATGCCGTTGCGCACCTCGGGGATCTCGAATTCGAAGAGCTTCTTGACCAGCTCCGGGCTGCGGCGGGAGATGAGCAGGTGCGGGCCCTGGGGGGTGCGGATGACCTTGTTGAGGTACACGCGCAGGCGCAGGCCAGGCAGGTAGCGCTCGCCATGCACCGCTTCTTCGGAAGGAAGGACCACGAGGTTGCGCTCGATCTCCAGGTACACCTGGCCACCCTCGACCTTCGTCACCATGGCGGTGATGAGCTCGTTCTCACGCTCTTTGAAGGTCTCGAACAGCTTCTCGCGCTCGGCCTCCTGGATGCGCTGGATGATGACCTGCTTGGCAGCCTGGGCAGCGATGCGGCCATAGTCGGCGGCAGGCGTCACGTCCATGGCCAGGACCTGGCCCTCCTTGGCATCCTTGCGCAGCTGCTTGGCCTCCTTCAGGCTGATTTCCATGTCGGCATCCTCCACGTCCTTGACGATCGTCTTGCGCCGGTAGATCTCGATGCCGCCCGTGACTTCATTAATGTCGACCTGGATGTTCTGCTCCTTGGTCCCGAAGTCTTTCTTGTACGCAGTACGGATGGCGGCGC
>CAYOUH010000159.1:0-1648 GCA_964407085.1 uncultured Candidatus Peribacteria bacterium
ATGGATTGTTCGCCATAGCGCTTGCCGAGGATCTGGAGGCCTACCGGTAGACCGTGCGAGAATCCGACGGGCATGCTCAGTCCGCAGATACCGGCCAGGTTGGCGGGAATGGTGTAGGCGTCGGAGAGGTACATCTTCACCGGATCGTCGACCTTCTCTCCGATCGGCCAGGCGGTGGTGGGAGAGGTGGGAGTCAGGAGCACGTCGACCTGATCGAATACCGTATCGAAGTCGCGCTTGATCAGTTCCAGCGCCTCGAGCGCCTTGTGGTAGTACTTGTCGGCATAGCCTGCGGAGAGGGCGAAGGCCCCGAGGATGATGCGGCGCTTGGGTTCCGCCCCAAAGCCTGTCGAACGCGACCGGACATAGATTTCATCCAGTGTCCGTGCATCGGTGGCACTGTGGCCGAACCGGATGCCATCGTAGCGCGACAGGTTGGCGGAGACTTCGCTCGGCATGATCAGGTAGTAGGCCGGCATGGCGTACTTGGTGTGTGGCAGGGAGACTTCGCGCACGTCGGCTCCCTGGGCTTTTACCCAATCAATCGCGGATTGGATGACCTTGCGGTCCTCGTCATCGAGGCCTTCCTCGAAGTACTCCTTCGGGATGCCGATCTTCTTGCCTTTGAGATCCGGGTTCAGCTCCGAACGGTAATCAGGAACGGGAATGTCGCCCGTCGTCGCATCGGCAGGATCCCGTCCGGCGATGGTGGAAAGAAGGATGGCGGCGTCCTCCACGGTGAGCGCAAAGGGGCCGACCTGGTCGAGCGAGGCGGCCATGGCCATGACGCCGGAACGGCTCACCCGGCCATACGTGGGCTTGATGCCTACGACTCCGCACAGGGCGGCTGGTTGGCGGATACTGCCGCCCGTGTCCGTCCCGAGTGACCCGAGGCACATGCGGGCGGCAACAGCCGCGGCACTGCCTCCCGAGGATCCGCCGGGCACCTTCGAGAGATCCCAGGGGTTATGCGTCGGATGGTAGGCGGAGTTCTCGCAGGAGCTGCCCATAGCGAATTCGTCCATGTTCGCCTTCCCCACCATCACTCCCCCGGCCTGCTCCACCCGGTCATACGACGTGGCACTGTAGGGCGGCACGAATCCTTCCAGGATCTTCGATCCGGCGGTTGCCTGGACGCCTTTCGTGCAGATGAGGTCCTTGATGCCCAGGGGGATACCGGCGAGCGGATGGGAGAAATCCCCCTTCGCGTCGATTTCTCCCGCCTTGGCCACGGCCTGCTCTTTCGTGATGGTGATGAAGGCCTGCACCGATGGCTCGACCGCATCGATGCGCTCAAAGGAGGCTTGCACGAGTTCCGAAGAGCTCATTTCCTTGGCGGCGAGTTTGCGGTTGGCTTCCGCGATGGTGAGGGTCGTGATGTCCATTATTCGACAGGGATTTGGAAGAAAGCGCTCAGAAGACGGAGGGAAGGCGGATGAAGTTGGCCTGCTTGTGTGGCGAAGCATCGAGGAGTTCGTTTTGGGTCGCGTTCGAAGCCGGTACGACGACGTCGGGGCGCAGGTGGCTGTCCTGTCCGCTGGGAATTGTGAGGGGCACGGAGGGGAGTTCGGACAACGAACCGAACTGCTCCAGGATGCTTTCGAGTTGCGGTCCGAGCTTGGCTCGTTCTTCCGGCGTCAGATCGAGT
>CAYOUH010000160.1:0-1630 GCA_964407085.1 uncultured Candidatus Peribacteria bacterium
ACCCTACGGGATGGGCAGACCATAGCTGCTTTGACACTGTATTTCGCTTATCGCGACCGCGCATGACACGCATCCTTCTCCTCGGTGGCTACGGCATGCTCGGTACGGATATGTACGAGATTCTCACTTCTTCCGAAGGCACCCACGAAGTCCTTCGTTTCTCTTCTTCTGATCTCGACATCACCGATGTGGAAGCTCTTCGTGAAGCCTTCATGAGGCACCGCCCCGACTGGGTCATCAACTGTGCCGCCTATACCGCCGTAGAGCTCGCCGAGGATGAACTAGAGAAAGCCACGGCGATAAATAGTACTGCCTTGGAAGGCATCGGCAAGGCGGCCCGGGAGGTCGGAGCGAAGGTGATCCACTTCTCGACCGACTACGTCTTCGACGGAGACAACGCGATGGGCTACCAGGAAGACGACAGGAAAAATCCTCTCGGAGCCTATGGCCGGTCGAAAAGCCTCGGCGAAGACCTGTTATTCCGAACACACCCGGAAGGATCCTACGTCATCCGCACGGCCTGGCTCTACGGGCACCATGGGAAGAATTTCGTGAAAACAATGCTCCGACTTGCGGCGGAAAAGCCCGAGATCAGGGTTGTCTCGGATCAGACCGGCTGCCCCACCTGGACCTGGGATCTGGCACAAGCGGTCCGGGAAAACTTTTTTCAGCCGAGCCCACACCGGACAACGCATACCCCTTCTCCGGGAATCTTCCACCTGGTCAATTCCCTCTCCTGCACGTGGTATGATTTCGCGGTGGAAATCATGCGCCAGGCCGGCTTGTCGACCCGGGTGACCCCGATAACCAGCGAGGGGTACCCGACGAAAGCTGTTCGACCCAAATCCTCCATCCTCCTCAATACAAAACTACCCTCCCTCCCCACGTGGCAGGAAGGACTGCGTGGATACTTCTCAACCACCCCGTAAGCCATGGAAAACTGGAACCAAACCCCCACCGGGCTGGAGCGCACCTTCACCTTCGAGTCCTTCTCCGATGCCATCACTTGGATGTTCGCCTGTTCCCTGGAGATCGAGCAGATCGGACGCTATCCCGACTGGACCAACGCCGACCGATCGGTATCCGTCCGGCTTCCCGTAGACGAAAGGGAATTGGCCGATCTCCTGGATGAGCACTACGACCTGTTCATGTCGAAGAAACGGTCATCCGCGCCTGATGGGGAATAATGCCGCACCATCGTTGGCCTACCTGGTCGTCACCCACGATGGGGAGCGGCACATAGCGAAACTCCTGGAAAGCATCCCGAAGGGCTCCCGCGTGGTCATCGTGGACAATGCCTCCGCCGATGCCACGGCAGAAATCGTTGCCGGTTATTCGGCACGGCTGGACCTCGGCATCCTCCGCCTACCGACCAATCGCGGCTACGCGGCCGGGATCAATGCGGGGATGGAATGCATTGGAAACTCGATGGGCTGGGTCTTCGTCCTCAATCAGGATATCGTGCTAAGCCCCGCGGCTAGCAACCTACAGCTTTCGTCCTATGGCCAGTATGCCATCGTCCAGCCCCGCATCCTCCTGCCCAGCGGCAGGGTGAACGTGGACGAACTACGTATGCACGTCTGGGGCTTCGCCTACCCCCCCGACTACGATACCATCCCGCAACCGAGGC
>CAYOUH010000161.1:0-1609 GCA_964407085.1 uncultured Candidatus Peribacteria bacterium
TACTCTCCGCCCAGCTTCCCTTCGATCTCGGAAAGTTTTACTTCGGGCAGCGAAGCATCGGGTTCTTTCGTTATTGCCACCGGCTGACCCGCCTCTGAAAGGCTGCGGGATATCGAAACGATCTGTTCCTGGGTGAGCCCGAGGCGCGACTGCTGGGCGGAGAACATGCGCGGTAAAGCTTCGCTCTTGGCATCGGACAAGGGCTTGCGGGAGACTAGGTGTCCGTTCTGACGGATGAAGGCAGGGGCAAGATTGGAGACAAATTGTTCCTGATCGATGGCATCGGTGAGAAATTTCAGGACCAAATGGGTCTCTGAAGGGGACTTCTCGGAGAACAGGGCCACGACCTCCATGCCTGGTGCGTTGGCGAGCAGGTTGTCCATGATCCCCGATACTTCCTTTTCCGACGCGGAGAACTCATCGAGATCGCGGTACGAATATTCGGACCACAGCACGCGACGCAGGTGGTCATGTTCGACATTGCCGAGAATGCGGCCCCAGAGTTTCAGCGTCGAGAGCTTCTTCGTCTTGTAGAGGTGGCGGATGATTTCCTGTTGGCGTGCACCGAGCTTGAGGAGGGCGGAGGCGACATGCAGCGCACGGGGAGTCGTACGGGCGTTCTGGAAGCTCATCGTGTCGGTGATCAGTCCAGCGAGCAGCAGCGTGGCGATGTCGTCGTCGACCGCGTCCGGTGTGCCGGGGGCGATCGCGGGCATGAGTTCGGTCAGGATTTCCGTAGTGGAGGCGGCGGAAACATCCACTACGTTGATCCGGCCGTAGTAGCTATTCTCGACATGATGGTCGATGTTGATGACCGGAACGGAGTAGAACAGGTCGACGTTGTGCTCGTATACGGGACCGAGCGACTGCTTGTTAGGCGCGTCGAGAGTCACGATCAGGTCCACCGCATCCATGCTCTTGCGGAAGTGCACCGCATCGGGAAGGATCTCGCCCTTGCGCGGGGAAATGACGATATTGATCCGGCCCTCCTCGATGGCATAGCGCACGTTGTCGATCTCGGTTCCCGAGGAGAAATCGACAGAGATCACGCAGTCACGCAAGGACTGCGCGTCATTGCGCACCTGCTCCACGCCCGGGAGGAAGTGGTAGGCCTCCGGGACCGGCTCGGGGCAGATCACGGTGGAAGATTTGCCGAGTTTGCGGCGGAACAGGTGGAGGGCGATGGCGCTCGCTAGGCCATCGCCATCGATGGAGGCATGGGTGACGATCAGGATCGTATTCGCCCGGGCGATGAGCGCCGTGGCTTGCTGCTTGTGTTCTTGGTAGGTGGTGGGCATAGGGTGTTCCTCTCGGCGGTGTTTTGCACATTGGACCGGCTCTTTCCGCATCCGACACTCATGGAGTGATCCTTTGGATCGTTCCGTAATTCCGTTAAGTTATACATAATAATATCTAATCTGTTTTCGGTCAACTCGTTTTGGGTTTCCGAATCGGTCGTTTCCATGGCCCTGCAAGGCCCTAGAGCAGGACAGGAAGGCCGGGGGCGTGGTTGACCCTCGAAGGCGGGTTCGGTACGATGGGTACGTACCCTATGTCAACCAAATCCCAACCCCGTAACCGAATTACCCGACAACGGAGAAGGAGTGGA
>CAYOUH010000162.1:0-1582 GCA_964407085.1 uncultured Candidatus Peribacteria bacterium
CCCGAAGCGGGGCAGCTGTTCATCGTCTGCGACGTGGATGGCTACAAGTCCAAGCAGGAGGACAGGGTGAACGGGATGGCCGACCGAGGGGTAGATGCCGTGCGTTCCTCCGGCATGCCCTATCATCTGCCCCCTATGTCGCCGTACTTCCGCAAGGTCGTGCACAACCATCTCAAGCAGTTCGAAGCCGAAGGGATCTCCACGCACAGCGAAGGCGAGGGCGATGAGCGCCACATCGTCGTGGAGGCCAAGGCAGCCTAGGCCGGTTGCTTCTCAGTGCGCTTCGGAGTACGGTGGAAGCGTCTTTTTACGCACCATCATGATCCCCCAAGACCTCGCCACCTACTTGTCAGACGGCATTCGTTCCCATGTCCCGCATGGCGAACTGCGCCAGCAGGCCCTCTCTGTCGGATGGACCGAGGAGGAGTTCAACGCGGCCTATGCCGCCGCCGCTCTCTCCGCGGGGGTTCCTATGCCCGAACGGGGCTCGAAGGCCGCTATCCGCAAGTCTTCAACAGTCGAGATCATCCTGAACTTCTTTTCCTTCATCCTGCTCGGGACCGTGGCTACAGCCCTCGGCGTCCTCTTGTTCCAGGTCGTGAACCGTTACTTCCCGGATGCGCTCTCGATGCGCTATTCCTACGACCTGGGCTACTCCACGAGCGCCATCCACTACTCCATCGCGGCCCTGATCGTCGCTTTCCCCCTATACTACGCTGCCATGCGCCTGTGGTTCCGCCGCTTCCGTGAGGAGGAGGCGAAATCCGAATCCCGCCTCACCCGCTGGCTGACCTACCTCGTCCTTTTGGTTACGGCGGTAACGATCGTCGGTGACCTGCTCACCACCGTGTACTACCTCCTCCAGGGCGAGATCACGGTCCGCTTCTTGTTGAAAGCGCTAGTCATCCTGGCCATCACGGGAGCCATCTTCGGCTTCTATTTCCTGGAGCGCCGCGCCGTCCAGTACGGGCACGACATTCCCCGCCGCGTGTTCCAGACCTTCGGCTACGTCGTAGCGGCTTTCGTCCTGCTCTCCATTATCCTAGGCTTCCTCGCTGGCGGTTCACCCTCCACCCAGCGGGCACGAACTTTCGACGCCCAGCGCTCCTCGGACCTGTCCTCTCTGGCATCCTGCATTGGCAATTACGCCCGGGAGTACGACCGTCTCCCAGCTTCCTTCGATGAGCTTGCTAAATCCGGCCAGTATTCCTACTGCTCGCAGACCTCCGATCCCGAGACGGGCAACACTTACGGATACCGTGTCGTGACCGCTACTCGCACTGTCGGGACGGTCCGAGAAGGCGAATTCGAGCTCTGTGCGGACTTCACTTTCGCTTCGGACGATGCTGTGACCGCCTATCCGTACGACGGAAGCAAATGGTCCGAACATGGTAGCGGTAAAAGCTGCGACACCGAGATAGTCGTCTTCGGTAGTGGTCCCTCGATCGTCAAATAGCCTAGAGCTTCCCTAGCTCCTTCAGGTCGCGGTCGGGCAGGTACAGGATGAGGAGCCCGACGATGATCCCACCGATCGCGGACAAGACGTGGTTGCCACCCAGTAACCAGCGGGCCAGGGCGTCGA